>CBFGOD010000427.1:0-3943 GCA_965650295.1 uncultured Shinella sp.
TTTTACACCCCCATGTTTCGCGCCGAACTCGACGCCATCGACATCCGCATCCTGAAGGAGCTTCAGGCCGACGGCCGGATGACCAATGTGGAGCTGGCCGCGCGCGCCGGCATCTCCGCGCCGCCCTGCCTGCGCCGGGTGCGCAAGCTGGAGGAGGCCGGCATCATCGAGGGCTACACCGCGATGCTGAACGCGCCAGCACTTGGCTACGACCTCGTTGCCTTCTGCATGGTCGGCCTCAAGCACCAGTCGGAAGCCAACCTCAAGGCCTTTGCGGCGGCGACCGGCGAATGGCCGATGGTCCGCCAGGCCTGGATGGTCTCCGGCGACAGCGACTTCTTGCTCCATTGCGTCGCCGAAAACCTGACCCGCTTCCAGGATTTCGTCATCGAGGAACTGACCGCCAATGCGCAGGTCGATACCGTGCGCACGATGCTGACGATCCGCCAGGTCAAGAAGGTCGGGCTGGTCGAGTTGTGAGAGGCGGGAGACCGCCGGCAGCATAGGTTTGGGGAATGACGATGGAGACGGACAAGGCGCGCATCAGTGCGATCATCATCACGAAGAATGAAGCGAGCCTGATCGGTGCCTGCCTTGCCAGTCTCGCCTTCTGCGACGAGATCATCGTCGTCGACAGTCTGAGCGAGGATGAAACGCAGTCGATCGCGGCGGCGGCGGGCGCACGGGTTCTGGAGCGCCCCTTTGCCGGATTTGGCGCCCAGAAGGAATTCGCCCGCCAGCAGGCAAGCCACGAATGGGTGCTCTCGCTGGATGCCGACGAGCGGATCCCCCCGGAGCTCGCAGCCGAAATCATGGAAACATTGGCCCGACCCGGTTTCGACGCCTACCGCATTCCGCGTCTTTCGTCGTTTCTCGGCCGGCCGTTTCGGCATTCGGGCTGGTGGCCGGACGAGCCTCTGCGGCTTTTCAGGGCCGATCGCGCGCGCTTCAATGAAAAGCTGGTTCACGAGTTTCTCGAAACCGACGCCGAGATCGGAACGTTGCGACATGCGATGACACATGATTCCGTGCGCAGCATCGATCAGGCCCTTGAAAAGAGCCGGCACTATTCGACGCTCGGCGCAAGGCAGCTCGCCGCGGCCAACCGCAAGCCCACGGTGCTGTCCGCCGTGGTGCATGGTGTCGGCGCCTTCTTCAAGACGTATATCCTCAAGCGCGGCTTTCTCGACGGGCAGGAAGGCCTGATCAATGCGGTGCTGCATTCCAACACGATCTTCTGGAAATATGCCAAAGGCTGGGAGCTGACCCGCCGTTGAGCAGCCGTTACCGGCGTGCTGCGATAGCGTCGCGATAAAGCGCGACGTGCCTATCGGCAATTCGGCCGGGCGCGAACATCAGACGACTGCGCTCCCTGGCGCGTACGCCCATGGCGGCACGGCGCTCTGGGTCCTCCACCAGCGCGACAAGCCGTTCGGCAAGGCCGGATGCGTCACCGACGTCTGCAAGGAGGCCGGTTTCGCCATCGGCGACCACTTCCGGGATACCGCCGGCCCGTGTAGCAACCACCGGCTTGCCTGCCCACTGGCCTTCGCAAAGACTGGAACCCAGTCCCTCTTCGCGAGAGGAAAGGGTAAGGATATCGGAGCCATGGATGAGGTTGATCACGTCGTCCCGCCAGCCGAGCGACACGACATTGGGAAGTGATGCGGCGCGCGCAGCAACTGCGCCAGCGAGGGGACCATCGCCGGCGAGCACCAGCGTCGCCTGCGGAATGCGCCTGGCCGCGCGCTCCCAGGCGGTAAGCAGGGTGTCGTGGTCCTTCTCCTGCGAAAGGGCGGCGACGCAGAGGATGACGATGCGGTCTTCTTCGAGGCCTGCGCGCTCGCGAAAAGCCGTTTCATGGCTTTTTGCATCGACGGCGTCATGAATGACCGTGATTTTCGCGGCGTTTACGCCGCCGGCGACAAGCTGTTCGCGCGCAGCATTGGAAACCGCGGCGAAACGATCGACCAGCTTGTAGGTGAGGCCGCCGGAAATCCGGTAGGCATTGCGGCGCGACACCACCAGGGGAATATCGAGCCCGACCCGCGCGAGCAGTGCCAGCTTGTGCGCCGGGCTGGTATGGGCGTGGATGAGGTCGAAGTTCCCCGAGCGGAGCAGCCGTCGTACCGCGCGAAGGGAGGAGACGTCGAGAAAGCCGCGGTTTCCGCAAGCGGTGCTTTCGAAACGATGCCCAAGGCGCGCCATGAGCGGGGATCCGGCGGGGACGGCGACGTGGTGCTCCACGGCGGGATCCATGTTTTCGAGAAGCAGTGCAAACTGGTTCTCGCCACCGCGCCAGAGCAGGCTGTTGGAGAGATGCAGCACTCTCATCAGGAGCGTTCGCGATTGAAGAGCGCTTTCACACGCCCGGCAAAGCCGGCGGCGATTTCGTCGTAGCTCTGGCGTGCAGCCTGCCCGAAACGCTGCTTTTGCGCATCCGGCATGGCGATCGCGGTCTCGATCGCTTTTTCCAGCGCTGCCGGAGAAACGAAGAAGCACGTGCCGAGATGGCGCGGTTCCGTTCGCTCGAAATCGACGAGAAGGCCGTTCTGAGGGGTGATGTGCTCGTTCATTGGCGGGGCATTCGTGGCGATGACGAGCGCGCCGACCGACATGCTTTCCACCAGATGATGCCCCCATCCCTCGGCGCGCGAGGGGCAGAGGTGGATGCCGAGGCCGTTTTGCAGGGCGCGCAGTTCGTCGTCGTCGAGATAGCCGCTGAGCAACCGGACATTGGCCGGAACGGCCTTCGGCGCGAGGTGCTCTTTCTGGATGAGCACGAGTTCGGGCCATTCCGGATGCTTTTCCCAGAGCGCCAGAATGTCTTCCGTTCCCTTGAGCGTGCTGCCGCCCGCCACATGCAGGAACCCGCTCCAGTTTCGGGCTACGGAAGGATCGAAGCGGTCTTCGGAGGTAAAGCCGAGATAGGTCGTCGGCGCGCCGAGCGCTTTGAAAATCTCTTCGGCGTGCCGCGACTTGGCCAGGACCATGTCGATCTTCTTCAGCCGGCCGAGATGGCGGCGGGGAAAACGCTCCTGGTTGGGAATGACCATGTGCCGGCCGGCCGCCGAAAACCAGCGCGGGAACACACGCTCGATGTGAATGATCAGGTCGGCGCGCTTGCGCCTCAACAGGCGATCGACGAGGCTGCGGTCGCGAATGCCGGCACTTGCGATATTTTTGCCGGCGTCCGTCGAATCCATGGCGAAAAACAGGAGCTCGATGTCCTTGGTCAGGCCGAACTTGCTGTCCTTGCCGACGACAAGCGTATCGTATGGCAGATCTCTATCGAGGGCCAGGCGGTAGATCCGTCCAAGCGCCGCGGCCTCGCCTTCGATGGTGAAGCGCGTTGCGGCGTGCCGCCTTGCATTGCTGCCGGCGGCGGCGCGGCGTGCGGGATCGTCCATGAAGACAGCCGTTGCGGTCGCCATCGCGCCGGTATCGCCGGCAGGTATGACGGTGCCGGTTTCGGCTTCGCCGGCGAGGAGTTCGCCGAACGCGCCGACATCCGTCGCCACGACCGGAACGCCGCTCGCCATCGCTTCGAGCGGTGTCAGCCCGAAACCTTCCCAGCGCTGGGGGGCGATGAAGAGATCGAGCGCCTTATACCATTCGTTGATATTCGTATGTTCGCCCACGAACAGGATACGGTCTTCCAGCCCCGCGGCCCGCGCCCTTTCCTTCAGGCCATTCTCGAATTCGACATGCTGGGCCGTCGCGCGGCCGGCGACGATCGCCGACCAGTCCGGCCGCTGCGGCAAAAGGGCAATCATCGCATCGACGAAAAGGTCCGTTCCCTTCTGGTGGCGGACACGGCCGAAGCAGCCGATGTATTTTTGCACGGCGTCGAGGCCAAGCGCCGCCTTGGCGGCGGCTTTGTCGGCAGGAGGTGAAAAGCGTTCGGGATCGATACCGTGCATGACCACGGTGCTGGGGACCT
>CBFGOD010000428.1:0-3936 GCA_965650295.1 uncultured Shinella sp.
CCTACCGCTGGCTGATCGACAGCCGCGACGAAGCCACCGGCGAGCGCCTCGACGACCTCGAGGATCCCTTCCGCCTCTATCGTTGCCACACGATCATGAACTGCGCCCAGGCCTGCCCGAAGGGCCTCAATCCGGCCAAGGCGATCGGTGAAATCAAGAAGATGCTGGTCGAGCGTCGTCTCTGACCTACATATTCGGTAGTCACGAAACGTGAGGAGACGGCTCGAACAATCGGGCCGTTTCGTCTTGATTCGTGTGGGCGATTCACGTTAATTCGGCGGGAAATGCTGCGGGGCAGCAGTATCGGGCAGATATCGGGAGTTTCGACATGCGGGTTGTACATGTGGCAGGCGGACTGATGATGGCGCTTGCTCTGGCGGGTTGCCAGCGGACCGCATCGATGGACAGCGTCAATACGCAGCAGAACATCCAGCCGCTGGAAGCACAGCCGATCGGTACTGTCTCTTCCAGCCAGCTGCCGGATCCGACGACCGATACGTCCGGTCAGTTCCCGGACAAGCCGACGACCGATACGGCGATGGCGACGGGCACCGGTGTTGCGGGCGATACGGCTGCGGCTGCGGCGGGCCTCGATGTCAAGAAGGAAGCCATGGTCGGCAACTGGAAGGTCGCAAACGGCGCTTCCTCCTGCGACATGTTCCTGACGCTGACCAATCTCGGCAGTGGTTCGCGCGGCGGCACGCGTGGTTGCGCGGGCGAACTGACGGCGATGGGCTCCTGGGAAGTCGCCGGCAAGCAGGTCGTGCTGAAGGATCGCAATGGCAGCCCGATCGCGCGCCTCTACAAGACGGCCGACACCCAGTTCAACGGAACGACCAATTCGGGCCAGCCCGTCAGCCTCTCGCGCTGATCCGCATCTCCTTGATACACACGGATAAAGCCGTCCATGGGCAAGAACTGGGACAGCGGGTCGACGCATCCGGACAAGGGCGTCTCGGATAGGCTGCAGGCCCTTGTCGCCAGCGGCGAGCTGAAACCGGATCCGGCGCAGAAGGCCATGGCCGCACGCTTCGACCGTCTGCTCGTCGATCTCCATGCCCAGCGTCCGGCGCGCAAGTCGAGCGCGCTCGGCTGGCTCTTCGCCTCCCGCAAGCCCGCAAGCGTCAGTGCCCCCAAGGGGCTCTATCTCTATGGTGGCGTCGGGCGCGGCAAGACCATGCTGATGGACATGTTCTTCGAGCTGGCGCGGGTGAAGCGCAAGCGGAGGGCGCATTTCCATGAATTCATGGCCGATGTGCATGACCGCATCCACAAGCATCGCCAGAAGCTGAAGGCCGGCGAGACCAAGCAGGCCGATCCCGTGCCGCCGGTCGCCGAAAGTCTTGTTGCGGAAGCGCGGCTCCTTTGCTTCGACGAGTTTTCCGTAACCGATATTGCCGATGCGATGATCCTGTCGCGGCTCTTCGGCGAGCTTTTCCAGCGCGGCTGCATTCTGGTCGCGACGTCGAATGTCGAGCCCGACAATCTCTACAAGGACGGCCTCAACCGCGGCCTCTTCCTGCCCTTCGTCGACCTGCTCAAGCAGTATGTCGAGATCGTTCCGCTGGATTCGCTCACGGACTACCGCATGGAGAAGGACAGCGGCCTGCCGGTCTTCCGCCATCCGCTCGGCGACGAGGCCGATATGGCGATGAATGCGGCCTGGCTGCGCGAGACCTCGGGCATGGTCGTCGCGCCGGCGACCATCGCTTTCCGGGGGCGCTCGATTGCAGTGCCCCGGGCGGCGGGAAGGGTTGCACGTTTCTCCTTCGCTGATCTCTGCGAGAAGCCGCTGGGAGCGGCCGACTATCTCGAAATCCTGGCGCACTACGACACGCTGTTCGTCGATCACGTGCCGCTGCTGGGGGCTGAAAAGCGCAACGACACCAAGCGCTTCATCAATCTCGTCGATACGGTCTACGATCATCGCGCACGGCTCTTCGCCTCGGCGGCGGCGGCACCCGAGCACCTCCTCGTCACCCGCAGGGGCACGGAGGGTTTCGAATTCGACCGGACGGTCTCGCGCCTGATCGAGATCCGCAGCACGGAATATCTCGCCGATCACAATGCGAGATACGGGGTACAGGACGGCTCCGTTACAGCAAAGTCGTGACGAAAGCATGACGGAAATTCTTACGTTGACGTAAGAATTTTTGCATCTAACCGATTGAAAAAATTCAGTCCAAAAGTATGTGTTGAAATTTTAACCTTAGAAGCGTAAGCCCTTGCGCCGAAAGGTCCTGCAATTGCGACATTGAGGACCTGTTGATCGGAGCAAAGGAAGCTTTCATGGCCCGCAAGAAGATCGCACTTATTGGTTCTGGCATGATCGGTGGCACGCTGGCGCATCTCGCCGGCCTGAAGGAGCTGGGCGATATCGTCCTCTTCGACATCGCCGACGGTATCCCGCAGGGCAAGGGCCTCGACATCGCCCAGTCCTCGCCGGTCGAAGGTTTCAATGCCTCGCTGACGGGTGCCAGCGACTACGCTGCGATCGAAGGCGCCGACGTCTGCATCGTCACCGCCGGTGTGGCCCGCAAGCCCGGCATGAGCCGCGACGACCTGCTCGGCATCAACCTCAAGGTCATGGAACAGGTCGGCGCCGGCATCAAGAAGTACGCGCCGAACGCTTTCGTCATCTGCATCACCAACCCGCTCGATGCGATGGTCTGGGCGCTGCAGAAGTTCTCCGGCCTGCCGAAGAACATGGTCGTCGGCATGGCCGGCGTGCTGGACTCGGCCCGCTTCCGTCTATTCCTCTCCGAAGAATTCAAGGTCTCCGTCCAGGACGTCACCGCCTTCGTTCTCGGCGGTCATGGCGACACGATGGTGCCGCTCGCCCGTTACTCGACCGTCGGCGGCATTCCGCTGACCGATCTTGTCAAGATGGGCTGGGTCACCAAGGAGCGCCTGGAAGAAATCATCCAGCGCACCCGTGACGGCGGCGCCGAAATCGTCGGCCTGCTGAAGACCGGCTCGGCCTACTATGCGCCGGCTGCTTCCGCGATCGAGATGGCTGAATCCTACCTCAAGGACAAGAAGCGCGTCCTGCCCTGCGCCGCTTACCTCTCCGGCCAGTACGGCGTTAAGGACATGTATGTCGGCGTGCCCACCATCATCGGTGAAGGCGGCGTCGAGCGCATCATCGAGGTCGAGTTCAACAAGGCCGAACAGGAAGCCTTCGAGAAGTCGGTCTCGGCCGTCGCCGGCCTGTGCGAAGCCTGCATCAACATCGCGCCTTCGCTGAAGTAATCGCGGCCCTTTTGTTTCACGCAATTCCAGCGGGTTCCGCTGGAATTGCTCAGACAGGATTTATCCCATGAACATTCATGAATATCAGGCCAAGGCTCTGCTGAAGAGCTTCGGTGCGCCGGTTGCCGAAGGCGTGGCGATCTTCTCCGCCGACGAGGCTGAAGCGGCTGCGAAGTCGCTGCCCGGCCCGCTCTATGTCGTCAAGAGCCAGATCCATGCCGGTGGTCGCGGCAAGGGCAAGTTCAAGGAACTCGGCCCCGACGCCAAGGGCGGCGTTCGCCTCGCCTTCTCGATCGACGAAGCCAAGGCGCACGCCAAGGACATGCTCGGCAACACGCTCGTCACCGCCCAGACCGGCGAAGCCGGCAAGCAAGTGAACCGCCTCTATATCGAGGACGGCGCCGACATCGACCGCGAACTCTATCTCTCGCTGCTCGTCGACCGCTCGGTCGGCCAGGTTGCCTTCGTCGTTTCGACGGAAGGCGGCATGGACATCGAAGCCGTCGCGCATGACACGCCGGAGAAGATCCTCACCGTCGCGATCAACCCGGAAGCCGGCGTCACCGCCGCCGATCTCGCCAAGCTGACGGCTGCCCTGAAGCTCGAAGGCGAAGCCAAGGCCGATGCCGAAAAGCTCTTCCCGATCCTCTACAAGGCCTTTGTCGAGAAGGACATGAGCCTGCT
>CBFGOD010000429.1:0-3933 GCA_965650295.1 uncultured Shinella sp.
GAAGGGCTGGAAGAACACCGCGCTGAAGCGGTTGTTCGGGAAGGATTTTCCGCCGACCGTCTCGCCCTTGAACGTGCGGTTCCAGACCCCCTCGCGGCAGGTCCACAGCGCATAGGAGCCCTTCTTGTCGGCGCATTTGGCAAACTCCGGCCGCGCGACGAAGTCGGCGACATTCTCGCCGTCATAGGCGAAACGGAAGCTGCCGGTATAGGAGGCCGCCTTCACGTAATAGCTCTGCAGCCGGTCATAGGCGTCGACATTATAGGTGTGCTCGCCGACGATGGCGCCGACCATATGGATCGGGGCGATGCCGTATTTGGCGGCGGTCGCCTTGATCTTGCTCGTCAGCTGGCCATCGCTCGCCAGGAGGTCGCGCACCTTCTCGTACTTGGCATCGAAGGAGGTCTTGCCCGCCTTGGTACGGCGCACGGAGGCGCCGGGAATGGCCGGCTGCTCGGCATTGCGGTTGCCTTCTGGCACCACGTCCATCGCCATGACCGTGGTCTGGCTCTGCAGGACGAGCGTGGCGGCAAGGGCAAACACAGGGATGAGCTGACGCACGGTTGCGGTTCCTGTCTGATCGAATCTCGGGGCGGATGGCGGGGACCGATGCAAGACAATCGTGTCGGAATGATGCCAGCGCGGGCAAAGGCCTAGGCCGCGTCACCTCTTCTGTCGAGGGGCCGCCCATCAAAAATGCGGCACCGGCGACGCCTGACGGGTCGCCGGTGCCGAAAGGTCACAGGATGTAGCGCGACAGGTCGGTGTTGGCCGCCAGCGTGCCGACATGCTTCTTCACATAGTCGGCATCGATCAGCAGCGTGTTTCCGCCCTTGTCCGGCGCCTCGAAGGAGATCTCGTCGAGCACCCGTTCCATCACCGTCTGAAGACGGCGGGCACCGATGTTTTCCACGCTCGCATTGAGCTGCACGGCAACGTCGGCCAGCGCATCCAGCGCGTCCTCGGTGAAATCGAGTTCGACGCTTTCGGTCTCCATCAGCGCCTTGTACTGGCGGATCAGGCTCGCCTCCGTCTCCGTCAGGATGCGGCGGAAGTCCTCCTTGGTCAGCGCCTTCAGCTCGACGCGGATCGGCAGGCGGCCCTGGAGTTCCGGAAGCAGGTCCGAGGGCTTGGAGACATGGAAGGCGCCGGAGGCGATGAAGAGGATATGGTCGGTCTTCACCGGCCCGTATTTCGTCGCCACCGTTGTGCCCTCGACGAGCGGCAGCAGGTCGCGCTGCACGCCCTCGCGGGAGACGCCCGCGCCCATGCCGCCGTCGCGCGCGGCGATCTTGTCGATCTCGTCGATGAAGACGATGCCGTCGTTTTCGGCCGAGCGGATCGCCTCGCGCTGGATCTGCTCGTTGTCGAGCAGCTTGTCGGATTCGTCGTCGATCAGGATCTTGTAGCTGTCCTTGACCGTCGTCTTGACCTTCTTGCTGCGCCCGCCCATCGCCTTGCCGAACATTTCCGACAGGTTCAGCACGCCGATATTGGCGCCCGGCATGCCGGGGATCTCGAAACCGCCGGGCGCACCGGTATCGGCGACGTCGACCTCGATTTCCTTGTCGTCCAGTTCGTTGTTGCGCAGCTTCTTGCGGAAACTGTCGCGCGTCGCCGGCGAGGCGGTGGCGCCGACCAGCGCGTCGAGCACGCGTTCCTCGGCATTGGCATGAGCCTTGGCCGTCACCTCGGAGCGCTTCTTTTCGCGCACCAGGCCGATGCCGACCTCGACGAGGTCGCGCACGATCTGCTCGACGTCACGGCCGACATAACCGACCTCGGTGAACTTGGTGGCCTCGACCTTGACGAAGGGCGCACCGGCGAGTTTGGCGAGACGGCGGGAAATCTCCGTCTTGCCGACACCGGTCGGGCCGATCATCAGGATGTTCTTCGGCATCACCTCGTCGCGCAGATCGGGCGCAAGCTGGTGGCGGCGCCAGCGGTTCCTGAGCGCGATGGCCACGGCGCGCTTGGCGTCGTGCTGGCCGATAATGTAGCGGTCGAGTTCGGAGACGATCTCGCGGGGGGAAAAATTGGTCATGATCTCTCGTTCGCTTTCGGGTCGAATTGCATGATCAGCACGTCGTCGCCGGTGCGGCCCAGAAGGTTTTCGACAGGCCGGAAGCCGGCTTTCGAATAGGCGCGAACCGCACGGACATTCGTGGGATCGGGGTCGATGATGATGGTCTCGTGGCCAAGGCCGCGAAGACGGGAAACGAAGGCGGCAAGGGCCGCGGAGCCGACGCCGATGGAAAGCTTGTCGGCATGGCCGATCGACAGATCGACGCCGACGGCGTCCCGCGGCAGCTCCAGGAGCCAGGGATTGTCCTTCGTCCAGTCCTCGTTCTGGTGATGGCCGAGAAACCAGACTTGAATATAGCCGACCGGCTCGCCATCGAGCTGGATGAGGAAGGGACGGGTCGTATCCCTGCCTTCCACCATGGCCCTGATGAAGCCGATCTCCTCCTGCGGATCGCCCCACCATTCGCGCACATGCGGCGTTTCCAGCCATGCGCGAAGCAGCGGGTAATGCTCCTCCCCGACCGGGGAAAAACCGATCCGTCGGGGATCAAGCGGCATCCAGCGTCTCCACCACGAAGTTGTGGTTGGTGTAGACGCAGATGTCGCCGGCGATCTGCATGGCCTTGCGGGCGATCTCTTCGGCCGATTTGTCGCTGTCCATCAGCGCGCGCGCCGCCGCATAGGCGTAGTTGCCGCCAGACCCGATCGCCATGGTGCCGTGTTCAGGCTCCAGCACGTCGCCATTGCCGGTCAGCGCCAGCGTGACGGTCTTGTCGGCCACCAGCATCATGGCCTCGAGCCGGCGCAGATAGCGGTCGGTGCGCCAGTCCTTGGCAAGTTCGACGGCGGCACGCATCAGCTGGTCGGGATATTGTTCGAGCTTGGCTTCCAGCCGTTCGAGCAGCGTGAAGGCGTCAGCCGTCGCGCCGGCAAAACCGGCGATCACGTCGCCCTTGCCGAGGCGGCGCACCTTGCGCGCATTGCTCTTCATGACGGTCTGGCCAAGGCTCACCTGGCCGTCGCCCGCCATCACCACCTTGCCGTCCTTGCGGACGGTGATGATCGTCGTGGCGTGCATGGAGGCGTAGGGGTTGTGTTCACTCATCGATGGACCTTTCAGGCCCGCAACCGGGCAAGGACACCGCCAGCGAGGCGGCTTCGTTGTGTCCTATGTAAGCGGCGTTTTGGAGATTGCAAACGCAGGCAGCCGGTCGGGCCGCATGCCGCGCGCATGAAAAACAGGACAAGCGCGGCGCCGTCCAAAATAAGCCTTGCTTTCCCCCTGGGATGAGCAGGTTATGGTCTCCCATCAACCAAAAGGGGTTACGGCAATGGCCAAAGGGCAGGTTCGCAGCAACAAGGAAACGCGCAAACCCAAGAAGGACAAGGTGGCCGCCAAAGCCCCGCCGACCTTGGGATCCCAGGTGAAGAGCAGCGAAAGCACGACGAAGAAGAAGTGAGACGTTGCGGGGATGCCGACATGCACGGCCATTTCCTCGCCATTCCTGCCTCCATGGCAATGTCTCGCTATTAAACCGGGATGAAGACCCCTCCCCACAAGGGGGAGGGGCTTAATCTGCGGCACCCTCGGCGTGAAAATCTAAAGTAAAACCCGACGTATCGCTTTCCCCGCCCATGGGCAGGGATGCTGCACTGGCTACATCTCCTCCTCCGGACATTTCGTCAAAAAGCGGAAAAGCAGGCAGCCTGCACATCGCCCGGATTTTGAACAGGAAGGGTGCCGCAGGTTAGCCCCTCCCCCTTGTGGGGAGGGGTTGGGGAGGGGTCTTTACCCACAAAATTCCACCTCGATTTTCCCCGCTCGCAAAACCCGTTCTATCCTGAACATCCTTCCGCCGCCGGACGGATCGCGTAACGTGTCGATGCGGGCGGGAGGAGGCGCTTTCG
>CBFGOD010000430.1:0-3930 GCA_965650295.1 uncultured Shinella sp.
TTCGCGACCGCGGAGGCCTATGCCGCCGCGCTCAGCAAGACGCAGCGCCGCAACCGCAACCGGCGGCGCAATGCGCTTGCCCGCGAAGGCGACCTTTCCTTCGCCATGCTGTTTCCCGGCGATGCCGGTTTTGCCGAGGGCGTCGCGGCCTGCGTGGCGCACAAGCGCCAATGGCTGCGCGAGACCGGCCGGCGCGGCACCGGGCTTGCCTTCGAAGGCTTCGACCGTTTCCTCGCCTCGCTTTCCGGCGACCGCGCAGCGCTGTCCGGCGTCTGTCTTTCCGTGCTGAAGGCCGGTGACCGACTGATCGCCGGCGAAATCGGCTTCCTGCACCATGGCCATTACCACGCCTATCTCGGCGCCTTCGACTGGGCGCTGCGCGAGGCCTCGCCCGGCAAGGTGCAGATGGACATAACCGTCTGCTGGCTGATCGAAAACAGCGTGAAAACCTACGACCTGCTCGGCAATCCGGCCGATTACAAGGAGAACTGGAGCAACCGCACGCTCGGCCTTCAGACCTATGCCCTGCCCGCCAGCCTTGCCGGCCGGGCCTATGCCGGCCTCTGGACCGCACGGCTGCGCCCCGGCCTCAAGAGGCTCTATTACGGCCTGCCCTTCCGGCTGCGCCGGCTTGCCAAGGCCGGTTAGGCCCCGGTCTTTTCGTCCAGCGAGCCTTTCGTTTGCGCCGGCAAGACCCTATCTCTAGGGTCATACCAGCAGGGACGAACGATCATGAGCGCCGCGACGATACCTTTCGACAACAGCTACGCGCGCCTGCCGGACGCCTTTTTCGCACCGGTCGATCCGACGCCGGTGGAGGCGCCGCAGCTCATCACGTTCAACCGGGCACTGGCCGAGGAGCTCGGCCTCGATGCCGATAGGCTGGAGCGGCATGGCGCCGGCTATTTCTCCGGCAATGTCGCCCTCCCCGGCTCGCTGCCGCTCGCCATGGCCTATGCCGGCCACCAGTTCGGCCAGTTCGTGCCGCGGCTCGGCGACGGGCGGGCGATCCTGATCGGTGAGGTCATCGACCGCGCGGGAAAACGCCGCGACATCCAATTGAAAGGCGCGGGGCAGACGCCCTATTCGCGCCGCGGCGATGGACGCGCCGCACTCGGGCCGGTGCTGCGCGAATATATCATCAGCGAGGCCATGCACGTGCTTGGCATTCCGACGACGCGGGCGCTTGCCGCCGTCACCACCGGCCAGCCGGTCTATCGCGACCGCGTGCTGCCGGGCGCCGTCTTCACGCGTGTCGCGGCCAGCCACATCCGCGTCGGCACCTTCCAGTTTTTTGCCGCGCGCGGTGAAATCGACAATCTGCGCATCCTCGCCGATCATGTCATCGACAGGCACTATCCGGAGCTGAAGGGGGCCGAAAGACCCTATCTCGCGCTGCTCGATGCGGTGGCGGAGCGGCAGGCATCGCTCATCGCACGCTGGCTCGGCGTCGGCTTCATCCATGGGGTCATGAACACCGACAATATGACGATCTCGGGCGAGACGATCGACTTCGGCCCCTGCGCTTTCATGGACCGCTACGACCCGCGCACCGTCTTTTCCTCGATCGACCAGCATGGCCGCTACGCCTTCGGCAACCAGCCCGGCATCGGCCAATGGAACATCGCCCGCCTCGCCGAAGCCCTGCTGCCGATCCTCGACGACAACGAAGACAAGGCGCTGGAGGCGGCGAATGCCGCCGTCAGTCGCTTCATGGACCGCTTCCAGGAGCATTGGAAAGCCGTGATCCGCGCCAAGCTGGGCCTCGATGATGCGGAGCGCGACAGCGATCAGGACCTGATCCGTGACCTGCTCGTCACGCTCTACGAACAGAAGGCCGACTATACGCTGGCCTTCCGCCGGCTTGCCGATGCGGCCGAAGATGAGAGCGCAGATGTCGCGCTCAGCGCCCTTCTGGAAGACCCGACAGCGCTCGGCCCCTGGCTTGCGGCCTGGCGCGAACGGCTGTCGCAGGACGCGACGACGCCTCAGGCCCGCGCGGCGGCGATGCGCAGGGTCAACCCCGCCTTCATCCCGCGCAACCACAAGGTCGAGGAGGCGCTGAAAGCCGCAATCGACGACGGCGACTTCTCGCTGTTTGCGGCGCTGAACGACGTGCTTTCAAAGCCTTACGAGGACCAGCCGGCCTTTGCCGCCTATGCCGAACCGCCCAAACCCGGCGAGGAGATCACGGCGACGTTTTGCGGGACGTGACTCTCCCCGCAAGGGCAAATCTTGCCGCCAAGCGTGCCTTGTTTCTCCTTCTCCCCTCGGGGAGAAGGTGCCGGCAGGCGGATGAGGGGGTACGGCGCCAAATGCGTTTGGGGCGCCCCCTCATCCGACCCTTCGGGCCACCTTCTCCCCGAGGGGAGAAGGAGATAACGGCAACGTCTTGTTCATAGGCGATAGCCCCATCTACCATGGTCTTTCCACAACGGCATTGAAGCGTCACAGCCGTGCGCTAATTTCCTTTCCGTCCTCCCTTGAGCCGGACGTCATGTCGGCCCCTCCCCGCCGGCATTGCCACGGAGACCATCATGTTGCTTTCACTCACTGCCACGCTCGTCGCCCTCATCGGTCTGGTGCTGACGGGCGGAGGCGGATGGCTGCTATCGCTCGGCGGCAGCCCCTACTATCTCGTCACCGGCCTTGCCTTCTTCGTCACGGCCATCCTGCTGTTCCGCCGCTCCAGCGCAGCCCTCTGGCTTTATGCCCTCATCGTGCTCGGTTCGCTCGGCTGGGCGATCTGGGAAGTCGGCTTCGACTGGTGGCAGCTCGGCCCGCGCGGCGGGGTCATCGTGCTCATCGGCCTGTGGCTGATGCTGCCGGCCATCCGCCGGCCGCTCGGCTTCGCCAGCCCCACCGGCACGCGCTATCCGGCGTCCGCCCTGCCGCTCGCGGTGGCCTCGCTCGTCGCCATCGCCGTCGCCGGTTATTCGATGACGCAGGATCCGCACGATCTCTCCGGTGCCCTGCCGACGGATGTCGTCAACGCCACGCCGGCGCTCGGCGGCAATGTTCCGGCTGGCGAATGGCACCAGTATGGCCGCACGCAATACGGCCAGCGCTATTCGCCGCTCGACCAGATCAATGCAAACAACGTCTCGACGCTGAAGGTCGCCTGGCAATACCAGACCGGCGACGTGAAGAAGCCTGACGACGTCGGCGAGACCACCTATCAGGTGACGCCGCTGAAGGTGGGCGACACGCTCTATATGTGCACGCTGCACAATTGGGCCATCGCGCTCGATGCGGCGAGCGGCAAGGAGAAGTGGAAATACGATTCCAACTCCGGCATGAACCCGGATCGCCAGCACCAGACCTGCCGGGGCGTGACCTATTACGCCGATCCGGCAGCCGCGGCCGGCACGGCCTGCGCCGCCCGCGTCTATCTGCCGACCTCCGATGCCCGCCTGATCGCGCTCGATGCCGCCACCGGCGACGTCTGCACGACCTTCGCCGAAAACGGCGTGCTGCATCTGGAAAAGGGCATGCCCTACAATCCGGCCGGCTATTATTACTCCACCTCGCCGCCCGTCATCACCGATGGCAAGATCATCATCGGCGGCGCGGTCAACGACAACTATTCGACGCAGGAACAGTCCGGCGTCATCCGCGCCTTCGACGTGAATTCCGGCCAACTGATCTGGAACTGGGATTCCGGCAATCCGGACTCGACCACGCCGCTGCCGGAGGGCCAGGTCTATACCGTCAACTCGCCGAACTCCTGGTCGGTCTTCAGCTATGACGAGGCGCTCGGCCTCGTCTTCATCCCGCTCGGCAACCAGGTGCCGGACCAGCTCGGCATGGGCCGCAGCGAGCATGTCGAGAAGTTCTCCTCCTCCATCGTCGCGCTCGACATCAAGACGGGTGCCCTGCGCTGGGTGCGCCAGACCGTGCATCATGACCTCTGGGACATGGACGTTCCCG
>CBFGOD010000431.1:0-3925 GCA_965650295.1 uncultured Shinella sp.
GCGCTTCATGATGCCGTCGATCTGGCGGCCCGCGCCAAAAACGTCGTCGCCGACATTTTCGAGATGCAGGCGCACCGGAATGTCGACGCCGTCCCTGATGTCGCCGAAGACGACGGCGAGGTGCTGCATCGGATCCCAGGGCAGGGTGTAGGTCAGAGCCTTCGCCTTGCCGTAGGGCGTCTCGATGTCGAAGCTGCCGACCTGCTCGATCAGGGTTTCCTTGCGTTGGCGGTAGGCGATGAGATCGGCGACGGAGACCTGTTTCAGGCCGTTCTTTTCCGCGAAGGCCGCAACCTGCGGACCGCGCATCACGGTGCCGTCGTCGTTGACGAGCTCGCTGATCACGCCGATCGGCGGGAGGCTCGCGAGCTTGCAGAGATCGACGGCGGCTTCCGTATGGCCCGAGCGCATCAGCACGCCGCCTTCGCGCGAAACCAGCGGGAAAATGTGGCCGGGGCGCACGAAATCGGATGCGCCGACATTCGGATTGGCGAGGTTGCGCACCGTCAGCGTGCGGTCGTCGGCGGAAATGCCCGTCGTCGTGCCGTGCTTGAAATCGACCGAGACGGTGAAGGCGGTGGTGTGGGCCGAATCGTTTTCCGCCACCATGGCGTTGAGGTTCAGGCGCTTGGCCTCCTCGCGCGGCATGGGCGTGCAGACGATGCCGGACGTGTGGCGCACGATGAAGGCCATCTTTTCCGGCGTGCAGTGCACCGCGGCGACGATGAGGTCGCCCTCGTTCTCGCGGCCGTCGTCATCCATCACGACGACGATTTCGCCGGCCTCGAAGGCGCGGATGGCATCGACGACACGCTTCTGATCGTAGCTCATGGCAAAATCCTCTTTCAGGCGGCCAATTATTTCAAACGGCCTGTCTGGCCGCGATCGCGGAGATAGTGGTCTGCAACGGCGCAGGCGACCATGGCCTCGCCGATCGGCACGGCGCGGATGCCCACGCACGGGTCATGGCGGCCCTTGGTGCGCACATCGACATTGTTGCCGTCGGCATCGATCGAGCGGCGCTCGGTGAGGATGGACGAGGTCGGCTTGATGGCAAAGCGCGCGACGACCGGCTGGCCGGTGGAAATGCCGCCCAGAATGCCGCCGGCATGGTTGGACAGGAAGATCGGATTGCCGTCATTGCCCATGCGCATCTCGTCGGCGTTTTCCTCGCCGGTGAGTTCGGCCGAGGCAAAGCCTTCGCCGATCTCCACGCCCTTCACGGCGTTGATCGACATGAGCAATGAGGCGATATCCTGGTCGAGCTTGCCGTAGATCGGCGCGCCGATACCGGCCGGAACGCCTTCGGCGACCACTTCCACGACGGCGCCGATGGAGGAGCCGGCCTTGCGGATGCCGTCGAGATAGTCTTCCCAGACGGGCACGATGGCGGGGTCCGGGGCGAAGAACGGGTTGTTGTTGACCTCGCTCCAGTCCCAGTTGCGGCGGTCGATCTTGTGTTTGCCGATCTGCACGAGGGCGGCGCGCACGGAAAGTCCCGGCACGACCTTGCGGGCAAGTCCCCCGGCGGCGACGCGTGCTGCGGTCTCGCGGGCCGACGAGCGGCCGCCGCCGCGATAGTCGCGGATGCCGTATTTGGTGTCATAGGTATAGTCGGCATGACCGGGGCGGTAGCGCTTGGCGATCTCGCCATAGTCCTTCGAGCGCTGGTCGGTGTTCTCGATCATCATCGAGACGGGCGTTCCCGTCGTGATCATCGTCTCGCCGTCCTCGTCCAGCATAACGCCGGAGAGTACTTTCACCAGATCGTCCTCGCGGCGCTGCGTCACGAAACGCGACTGGCCGGGCTTGCGCTTGTCGAGCCAGGCCTGGATTTCGGCAAGCGTGAAGCGGATACCGGGCGGGCAGCCATCCACCACGCAACCGAGTGCTACCCCATGGCTTTCGCCCCAGGTGGTGACACGGAAAAGATGACCGAAACTGTTATGCGACATGAGCGGACCCGGACCCGATAAATCTTCGCCCCCTCCTTAGTGGAAAAGGCGGGGGCGGGACAAGGGTTTCGCGTCAAGTCGGGTCAGGAAGCGAGCTTCCAGCGCATCTCGCTGCCGAAGGCCAGGAAGTCCTCGCGGGACAGCGGCTTGGCGAAGGCATAGCCTTGCAGGAGGTCGCAGCCGAGCAGGCCGAGCATTTCGGCGTGGTCCATGGTTTCCACGCCTTCGGCGACGATCTCGATATTGAGCGAGCGGCCGATCTCGATGATCGAGCGCACCAGCGCCTGTTCGTTGTGCGACTTGAGGATGGGGGCCACGAGCTGGCGGTCGATCTTCAGGCGCTTGGGCTTCAGCTTCAAGAGGCTGACGATCGAGGTATGGCCGGTGCCGAAATCGTCGATCTCGATGTCGATGCCGAGCGCCTTGATGCGTTCGAGATTGGAGAGAACGATATCGTCGCTCTCGTCGAGGAAGATCGATTCCACCAGTTCGAAGGAAATCTGGCCGGGCTGGATGGAAAGGCCGGTCAGGCTGTCGATCAGGCTTTCGTCGCGCAGGCGGCGCGCCGAGACGTTGACGGAAATCTTCGGCATGATCAGGCCGCGCGCCGCCCAGCGGGTGCAGTCGATGAGCGCCTTTTCCAGCACGATCCGGTCGAGCGTCGCCATGACGTTGAGGTCTTCGGCGATCTTGAGGAAGCGGTCGGGCGTCAGCAGCCCGTCGCGCGGGTGGTTCCAGCGGATAAGGGCCTCGGCACCGGCGAGTTTCAGCGTGCCGGCCTCGATTTGCGGCTGGTAGTAGGGCACGAATTCGTTGTTCTCGATGCCGGCCAGAATGTCGTCGGCGATGCGCTTGTTCGAGATGATCTCGGCCTGCAGCACCTCGGTGAAGAATTCGTGGCGGTTGCGGCCCATGGCCTTCGCCCGGTAGAGCGCGATATCGGCATTGACGAGCAGCTTGGCCGTATTGACCGAATGCCCCTCGGCCAGCGCAACGCCGATGCTGACGCCGAAGCGGCAGAGATGCCCTTCATATTCCACCGGCTGCTGCATCAGGGTGATGATGCGTTTGGCGAGTGTGCTGAGATAGGCCTGGTCGATGGTATTCGTGACCACCACCACGAATTCGTCGCCGCCGATGCGCGCGACGATATCGCCCTTGCGGGTGGAGGCGCGCAGCACTTCCGAGGCATGCACGAGCAGCGCGTCGCCGGCGGCGTGGCCGAGCGTGTCGTTGATCTGCTTGAAGCGGTCGAGATCGATATGCAGGATGGCGACGCGCACATCCATCGTCTCGCTGAGTTCGGCAATGCCGGTCAACTCGTCGTCCAGCATGCGCCGGTTGCCGAGCCCCGTCAGCGGGTCGTGCAGGGCATTGTGCTCGATGCGGTCCTTTGCCAGCTCCAGCTCGATGTTCTTGGCGTCCGCCTGTTCCTTTGCGGCCTTCAGGTTCTGCTTGAGAAGCACGTCCTCGGTGACGTCGAAGGCAAGGCCGACGAGCTTGCGCGTGCCGCCGTGTCCGTAGTGGATCTTGCCGACGGATCGCACGTGGCGGATTTCACCGTCCGCCAGCATCACGCGTGCCTCATGCACATAGGGAAGTTCCAGCTGGATGCAGCGACCGACATTCTCGACGATCCCGTCGCGGTCATCGGGATGGATGGCCGAAAGCCAGTTCTCGCGCGTCACCAGACCGTTCGTGAAGGTCAGCCCATAGAGCTGGTGCATGCGCGGATCCCAGAAGGTCCGGTCGAGATCGAGATCGGCTTCCCAGAGGCCGCACTGATAGGAATCGAGCGCGAGATCGAGGCGACGGGTCGTCTGCTCCAGTTCGCTGTTCTGGAGGTCGGAGCGTTCCTTGGCCTCCTTGAGGCGTGCATTGATCAGCACGTCTTCGGTGACGTCGAAGGCGAGGCCGACGCGCTTGCGCCGGCCATCCTGCTCGACATGCAGCATGCCGACGGACTGGAC
>CBFGOD010000432.1:0-3910 GCA_965650295.1 uncultured Shinella sp.
CGGAGACGAGCTCGTCTGCGGTGGTGGAGGAAAGAGAAAGCGGCTGGCGGGGGCGTGCGCTTCGCCATTCCACGGCAAGCCGCGCCAGCATGGCGGCGATCTCGCTTTCGTGGCCGAAGGGGATGATCGTGCCGAGCCGCCAGGTGGCGGCGCTGCGGCGGAAGCGCTCGGCGGAGGCGGCGAAGAGTTGCTCCCACGTGCCGCCGATGCGTTCGGCGAGCGCCAGCGCTTCCAGGCCTTCCGGCGTGCAGCTTATGCCGGAAGCCGAACGGTCGAGCAGCTTGCAGCCGATGGCCGCCTCCAGATGGCTGAGCTGGCGGGTGAGTTGCGGCTGGCCGAGGCTGAGCGCCTTGGCGGCGGCGTTGATGCTGCCGGCGCGGGCTACGGCTGCGAAACGGGAGAGGGCGGTGAGCGGGATGGTGCCGTCGCCATCTCCCAAAGCGGCGAGTGCCGCGGCGGCGCGGGCGATGTCGGCGAAGCGGGGCAGACGGGCTTCCGCCTCCAGCGTCGGCACGAGGGCCTGGCCGTCGCGGCGCACCAGCGGCACGGACAAAACGGTCTCGACCCGTCGAAGGGCGGCGCTGGCGCTGGAGGCAGGGCGGCCGCAAGCGGCGGCTGCCCTGCGGATGCCGCGTTCTTCGAGAATGCTGTGCACAAGGCAGAGGGTGGATAGATCCACGGCGGGTCTTTCGGCGTCTTATTGGCTGTTCGACCTATAGCATGAACCGTACGGGTTTTGGGATATACGATCCGTCCCCGTTCCGCATAACATCCACATGCAATTCCTGACGGAAACCGCACGTCACCGTCCTGGGATTGCTTTTGAAAACAGGCTTTTTGAAACATGCTCGCTTCCGCCGATACGCTCTATCTCACCGGTCAACCGCTCGATTTCGCCACGCTGGAGGCGATCGGCACGGGTGCGCGGCGTCCGGTGGCCTGCGAGATCGGCATGGGACGCGTCGGCACGTCGCGCCTCGTGATCACCGACCGTCTTGCCACGGGCTTGCCGATCTACGGCGCCAATACCGGCGTCGGGTCGATGAAGGACAAGCTCTGGACGGCGGACGATCTCGTCGAGTTCAACAACAATCTCGTCAAGGCCCACCATTTCGGCACCGGCGAGCCCTTCACGCTGCCGATCGTGCGCAAGGCGATGGCGATCCGCGTCAACACCGCACTTGGCGGCTATTCCGGTTGCAGCCCGGAGCTGATCGACGCCTTCCTGGCGCTGCTCGAAAAGGATGTCGTGCCTGTCGTGCGGCGGCATGGCTCGATGGGTTGCGCCGATATCGGCCTGATGGGGCAGATCGCGGCCGTCATGACCGGCGAGGGTGAGGCCTGGTATGGCGGCGAGCGCCTGCCGGCGCCGGAAGCGCTGAAGCGCGCCGGCCTGAAACCCTACCGCATGCAGCCGCGCGATGCGCTGGCGGCGCTCAGCGTCAACGCCATCTCGCATGCCGCCGCTGCCAATGTCGTGCGCGAGGCGGCGAAGGCCATCCGCAATCTCATGGTGACGGGCGTGCTCTCCTCGCTGGCGCTCGGAGCTTCCGCCGATCCGTGGCGGGTGGCCGCACGGCTTTCGGCCCATGGCGAGGCGCTGGCCGGGACATGGTTCGAGGCGCAGGCGACATCGGGGCATTGGCCGAAACCGTCGGCCATCCACGATCCGCTGAGCCTGCGCATGACCGCGCAGGTTTTCGGCGCGTGCCTCGATACGTTGATGACCGCCGCCGAGCGACTGGTCGAGGCGACGGCGCAGTCGGATGACAATCCGGTCGTGATGGACAGCCATGTCATGGCCTCGGGCGGCTCGCTGCCGCTTTCGACCACACTCTATGTCGAGGCGGCGCAGACGGGTTTTGCCCATCTTGCCCGCAACGTGCTGAACCGCTGCGTGCTGCTGTCTAACGGCGTGCGCCGCAACCTGCCGGTCAATCTTGTGGCGCCGGGCGAGGCGGCGACGGGCTTCGGCCCGCTGCTGAAGCTCGCCGTCGAACTCTACATGCGCATCCAGTCGCTGGCGGTGCCGATCTCGGCGCAGTCCATCGTGGTGGCCGGCGGGCTCGAGGAGGAGGCGACCTTCCTGCCGCTCATCGTCGAGCGCATGGAAAGCCAGGTGCGCGACCTGCGTCAGCTTGCGGCGCTGGAGGCCATGCTGTCTGCCCAGGCGATCGATCTTTCCGGTGACAATACCGAGGGCGTCGCCGCCATCGCCTATCAGCGCACGCGGGCGATCAGCCCCTTCTACCGCAAGGACCGGCCGCTCTCCGCCGAAATCGAGGCGCTCGACCGAGACCTTGCCAGCCCCGAGGCGCTTGCCGCCTTCGTCGATGCCGCGCCGATGGCGGATGTCGACAGCTTCTTTGCCCTGAAACCCTGAGGACTCGCCGATGGCCGATTTCGATCTCGTTCTGAAAGGCACCGTGGTTCTGCCGGACCGCATCGTCGAAGGCGGCCATGTCGCGGTTCGTGACGGCAAGGTGGTGCATGTCGGCCAGGGTGCGATGCCGGCGGCGAAGGAGCGGCACGACCTCTCCGGCGCGCTGATCCTGCCCGGTGCCATCGATGCGCAGGTCCATTCGCTCTCGCAGAAGAACCAGGAGGATTTCATCTGGTCGACGCGCTCGGCGGCGGCCGGCGGCGTCACCACCATCGTCGATATGCCCTATGACGAGGGCAATCTCGTCTGCTCGGCCGAGGCGGTGAAGATCAAGGTCGATCATGCTTCGCCGCAGGCGCGCGTCGATTTCGCGCTCTACGGCACAGTCGATCCCGAGGAAGGACCGGCGCGCATTTCGGAAATGGTCGAGGCGGGTGTCGCCGCCTTCAAGTTCTCGACCTTCGGCACGGACCCGAAGCGTTTTCCGCGCATTCCGGCCGCCCTGCTGGAGGACTGCTTCCGCGCCATCGCACCCACGGGCCTGACGGCCGGCGTGCACAATGAGGACGACGAGGCGGTGCGCGCGGCGATCGCCAAGGTGAAGGCTGCCGGCATCACCGATTACCGCGCGCATGGCCTGTCGCGCCCGCCATTGACCGAGCTGCTCGCCTCCAATCAGATCTATGAAACCGGCGCCGAGACGGGCTGCCCGGCCCATGTCGTGCATTGCTCGCTCGGCCGTGGTTACGAGATCGCCGCCGCCTATCGCGCGCAGGGTTTTCGCGCGACCATCGAGTGCTGCATCCACTATCTCGTTCTCGACGAGGAGAACGACGTCGCCCGGCTTGGCGGCAAGGCGAAGATCAATCCGCCGATCCGCCCGCGCGCCGAGGTGGAAAGGCTCTGGCGCCATGTCGCCGCGGGCAATGTCACGCTGGTCTCGACGGACCATGTCAGCTGGTCGGAGGACCGCAAGACCAATCCGGATATGCTGGCCAATGCCTCCGGCGTGCCGGGGCTGGAGGTCATGGTGCCGCTCTTCGTCAAGGGCGCGCTGGAGCGCGGCATTCCGCTGACGCGCGCCGCCGAACTGATGACGCTGAATCCGGCGCGCCATTTCCGGCTCGACCATGTGAAGGGCGCGCTGGAAGCCGGCAAGGATGCCGACATCACCGTGCTGACGCCCGAGCCCTATACCTATGACGCGGCCGCAAGCGGCAACAATGTCGTGGGATGGTCGCCCTATCATGGCATCCGGCTGCCCTGGCGTGTCTCCGCGACCTGGCTGCGCGGCAAACTCGCCTTCGATGGCACGAAGGTGCTTTCCGAACCCGGCACCGGCGCCTTCGTGCGCCCGCTGCCGACGCTTGTTTCAACGGGAGCCTGATCATGGCTCGCGCAAGCAATCTGCCGGTCGATCCTGCCCGCATCGCGGATGTGATCGACGGGCTGGCCAGGCTCACTGAGCTGGGCCGACCCTATACACGGCGTGCCTTTACCGCTCTGTTCCCGGCGGGGCGGGATTTT
>CBFGOD010000433.1:0-3892 GCA_965650295.1 uncultured Shinella sp.
CTCTGGGCCGGGTCGTACCAGTTCATCTGCACGCCACGCAGGTGGAGACCGGCCAGGGCGATCTGCAGCTCGACATTGTCGGGATCCCCGGCAAGATATTGCTCGAGAATGGCCCGTGCCGTGCCAAAGCGTTCGCGCGTCGTCTGGTTGATCGACGCGACCGCCTGCCGAATGGCGACATCGGACGGGGTGGCCGCCCGCTCGTCGGGCTCCTGAAGCCCACTCAGCCGGACACCCAGCGGATAACCGATGCCGGCGGCCAGACGCTGGATGATACGCTGCCGATCGGTCTCGCCCGCGCTGGCCTCGACCTCGGCGACCGCCTGTATCTCGTGGTTTGCGGCCTCGATAAGCCGGGCCTGGAGGATCCAGTTGCCTGCTCTGCGCTTCAACACGCCCCGCACGTCCAGTGCGGCCTGCCCTTGCCGTGGCGGCGCCGCTTCGTCCTCCGGCACGATCAGGTGGATACCGTCGATCCGGGAAAAGCCGTTGACCAACTCCGATTGGATATCGCGTGCGAGCGCGACGCCTTCAGGTCCCACATCCGCATCCACGATCGGCTGCAGCACGACGACGAGCGGTGAGGGCGCGAAGAGACGACCGCCATGAAGCGCAAAACCGGCAAACGCCATGGCGACGAGAAGAAAAGCTGCGGATACGGCAAGGAGCGGCCTCTTGCGTGATTTCGGCTCGTCCCGTGTTTCTTGCTGCTGCGGCTCTGTCGCGCCGCTGACCGCCTGTTCGTTGGTGACATCAAGCGCAAAAAGATAGCCGCGCCCCGAGACCACCCGAACCATTTCCCGCCGGGCATCGCCGAGGGCAAGGCGGATTTCGCGGATGCACTGGAAGAGGCTGTCTTCGCCCACATGGATGCCGGGCCAGATCGCCTCCATCAGCTCCTCCTTGCCGAGGACACGATGGCTGTTTTCAGCCAGCATCTTGAACAGTTCGAGGGTCTTGGGACGCAGACGTGTCACGGATCCGTCGACGTGCCGCAATTCGGCCCGGTCTGTATCCAGAACGAAATCCGCAAAAAAGTACACGGATCCCCCGAGCCCTGCCCCTCAAACCGACCGCACCTTAGTGAGCGTACACCCGGGACGTCAACCGAGCGCTGAAAAGCCCGGTGCGTACCGGCAATGCATTTCAGAAAAATATCAGAAAACTTTGGAGCCTCGCCGCCCGGCCTTCAAGACGCAGGCCGTCCGCACCGGCTATCCATCGCATGATGCCGCAGAGGGCGATGGATGCTATCCGAACTGACCATAACGAAAGACGAAAGCAGGGAAAGGGTCGATGCGCCGGCGCCGCATATGCCCGAGGCAGGCATCGACCGACTGATGGCGGCCGCGACCTTCCCGGCTGCGGTCCAGTTCCTGGCGCAGAGTTTTATCGCCGGCTACGAGAGCGCCCCCCGGGCCTCGGCCCTTTTTGCCACGCAACAGCGCTGGCTGCTCTCCCTGGCGGCGCTCTCCCGGCATTATGGCGGTGCCGGGGCGGGCATGTCTCGACGGTCCATCGCGCAATCGGCGCTGAAGCATCTGATCGCCAGCCGCAACACGGCTTACGCCTTCTTCGACGAAATCCTCAAATACGGCATCGTCTTTCCCATGGCCGGAGGCGACCTTTCAAAGGAGATGGTCGTCGTCCCTTCGCCGGACGCGCTGGTGATCCTCGTTCAATGGTGCGACATGCATCTCGCCGCCCTCGACCACATCGACGCGGGCACGCGAAGCGAACGGTTTCGCGCCGCCCCCGACCGGCTGCTTCCCCTTTTGATGCCGCCGCTCAGCGAGGGTCTCCTGGCCAACCCGCATGTCCGCATGCCGGGGCCGCTTTATCGCATCTTCGCCTGGACCGATGCCGGCGGGCTCCTGATGGACCGGCTCGTCGCCGGCATCGACCACCAGATCCCGCAGCCCGGCGGCTACCTGACGGATGTCGTCACGATCGCGCAGCTCGCACGAGCGTTCAGCCTTTCGCGGGCGCATACCAGCCGCAAATTCGCCGAGGCGGAAGCCATCGGCGGCATCGGCTGGAGCGGACGGCGTGGCTATTCACCCCTCTGGATTTCGCACGGCTTCCTTTCGGAATACGCGATGATGCAGGCGCGCAAGCTCCTCATTTTCCAAGCCGCCTTTGCCGCGGCGGAGACATCGCGGTCAAAAATGGACGGCGAAAATCATGGTGCGGCGCGCTAAAAAGGCAGCAATTCCCGATTGCACGCTGCTTGAGGAGCGGAGCGCCGAAGCCCGGCCTGACATCAGGCGCGCAAAAGGCACCAACCTATTGTTTTCCACCGATCACGACTGGCCGCCCGGCCAATCCGAGGAACTGTGATGAGCACGACCTTTACCAGACAGGATTTCAGCGTCGACGCCTATCCCGACGACCTTGCCATCGCCGACGTGAATGGTGACGGCACGCTGGATCTTGTCGTGACCGCCTCCAGTTCGACGAACGAATTCCTCGTGCTTCTGGGTGACGGCTCCGGCAATTTCACGACATCGACTACACTTGATCTCACGAACACCGGCTTCGATGCCGGAGGCGCCACATTGGCCGACATGGACGGCGATGGCGATCTCGATGTCATCTATGCGAGTTACAACAACCCCATCGTAAAAGTTCTCTATAACGACGGCACGGGCGGATATCAGGCGGGAAGCCAGATATACGTCTATCCGGGCCAGAAAACGATAATCGCCTGTGACGTGAACGGCGACGGCAACCGGGATGCGGTCGCCCTTTCAAGCGATAACTCGATAACAGTCTTTCTGGGAAACGGACAGGGCGGCTTTCAATCCATTACCAGCAATACATCCCTGTCCAGCCTCTCTTCGAATTCTCTCGCGCTTGCCGATATGAACGGCGACGGCAAGCTGGACATCGTAACATCCAGCAGCAGCAACAAGGCGGTGTTCGTCCTGCTGGGGGATGGGGAAGGCGGATTCTCTACTGAATCCGGTTACGATCTTGACTGGCTGAATGCCCCGTATGTCGTCACCATTGCCGACGTGAATGGCGACGGTAAGCTCGATGCGCTGACCGGCAACTACAACACCGTCTCGGTCTTGCTGGGCGATGGCACCGGCCATTTCATTTCATCGACGAACGTCAGCGTCGAAAGAGATCCGAAATCTATCGCCGTCGCGGATATCAACGGCGACGGCAAGCTGGATCTGATAACCGCGAACTCCTTTTCCAGCAGCGTTTCGGTCCGATGGGGAGGCGGCAGCGGCGGGTTCTCCGGCGGCATGGATATTGCCGTCGGCAATTCCCCCGAAACCGTCAAGGTGGCTGATGTCAACAAAGACGGCAAGATGGATATCGTCGTGACCGGCTTCTACGGACGGGCGGTCACCGTTCTATTCGGCGGCGAGCAAACCGCCCTCACGGGCATATCCGCCAGCACCAACCAGACCGGTACGCTGAAGATCGGCGATGAGATCACCTTCACGCTCTCGACCGACCTGCCCCTCACGGTAACGGGCGTGCCGAAACTGGTGCTGAGCAATGGCGGACATGCCGTCTATACCGGCACGGATGGCGATGGGCGTCCGATGTTCGTCTATACGATCGCGGAAGGCGACGACGATACCGTCGGCCTTTCCATTACAGGGATCGACAGCGGCGACGGTTCGATCAACGGGCGCGAGGCACTGTTCAGTTTTGCTGAACCGGTAACGGTCAGCGAGAACATTGGTGGCACCGATCTGCAGCTTGTGGACATGAACGGTGATGGCAAGCTTGATTTTGTCTCGCTGTCAGCCAACTACGTCAATGTGCTATTTGGTAATGGCGATGGCAGTTTCGCCACTGACGGGGGAACCGGCGTCGGCATGCAGCCCATTGGCATGGCCGTTGGAGACCTGAACGGTGACGGCAAGCT
>CBFGOD010000434.1:0-3887 GCA_965650295.1 uncultured Shinella sp.
TCATGACAGACTTTCCACCGCCGGATTTCGCCGGCCGCATCACCAGAAGTTTCGGCCGCCAGCCGGCCATGACGCTGATCGGCGCCGAGCTGACCCGCGTCGAGCACGGCACGGTGGAAATCGAGCTGCCCTTTGACGAGAAGCTGACGCAGCAGCACGGCTTTCTCCATGCCGGCGTGATTTCCGCCGCCCTCGACACGGCCTGTGGCTACGCCGCCTATTCCGTCATCGATGCGGATGTCTCCATTCTCACCATCGAGTTCAAGATAAATCTCATGTCGCCGGGGCGGGGCGAACGTTTCCTGTTCCGCGGCGAGATCACCAAGCCGGGCTCCAACATCATCGTCGCCGACGGGCGCGGCTATGCCATTTCCGATGGACCCGCAAAGCTCATCGCCTCGATGACCAGCACGATGATGGTGGTGCGCGGCCGCGAGGACATTACCGAATGAGTTTTGCCCTCAAGACCGTCGGCACGAAGCGCATCCTCTATGTGATGGCCGCCAACCCCGAATACGGCCCGCATCTCAAGGCCCGCATCACGCCGCTGATGACCGGCGTCGGTCCCGTAGAGGCCGCCGTGCAGCTGACGCTGGCGCTCTGCCATCTGGCGGCGGATGGCAACCTGCCCGACTATGTCGTATCGCTCGGCTCCGCTGGCTCAGCAACGCTCGAGCAGACGGAGATCTATCAGGCAATCTCCGTGTCCTATCGCGACATGGATGCTTCTCCGCTCGGCTTCACCAGGGGAGCGACACCCTTCCTCGATCTGCCGGTCGAGGTTCCCTTGCCGGTCCGCATTCCCGGCATTCCCGCCGCGCGGCTCTCCACCGGCGCCAACATCGTCTCGGGTGCCGCCTATGCCGGCATCGACGCCGACATGGTGGAGATGGAAACCTTTGGCGCGCTGCGGGCCTGCCAGGCCTTCGGCGTTCCCCTCATCGGCCTTCGCGGCATTTCCGACGGCAAGGCCGAGCTCACCCATATCGGCAACTGGACGGAATACCTTGATGTCATCGACGAAAAGCTCGCCGCTGCCGTCGATCGTCTGGAGGCCGCCATGCTCGACGGAACCATCGCCCTGAAAGGCTGAAAATCCGGCCATCCCCCGTTGCGCGGCGAAGAGATATTCTTTAAAGGCTCGCCATGACCCAGACAGCCAATCCCGACAGCGTTCTCATCATCGATTTCGGCAGCCAGGTGACCCAGCTCATCGGGCGGCGCGTGCGCGAAGCAGGCGTCTATTGCGAGATCATCCCCTTCCAGTCGGCGGAAGAAGCCTTCCACCGCATGCAGCCGAAGGCGATCATCTTCTCCGGCGGCCCCGCCTCGGTGCTCGACCAGGGCAGCCCGCGCGCCCCGCAAGTGGTCTTCGATTCCGGCCTGCCGATCCTCGGCATCTGCTATGGCCAGCAGACGCTCGCCACCCAGCTCGGCGGCACCGTCGAAGGTGGCCACGCCCGCGAATTCGGCCGCGCCGATGTGGAAATCCTCAAGGCCAGCCCGCTGTTCGAAGGCTTCTGGGAGGTTGGCAACAAATACCCGGTCTGGATGAGCCACGGCGACCGCGTCACCGTCGCGCCCGAAGGTTTCGAGATCATCGGCGTTTCCGAAAACGCGCCCTTCGCGATCTGCGTCAACGAGGCGAAGCGCTACTACACCACCATGTTCCACCCGGAAGTCGTGCACACGCCCGATGGCGCCAAGCTGCTCTCGAACTTCGTGCACAAGATCGCCGGCATCAAGGGCGACTGGTCGATGTCGGCCTACCGCGCCCGCGCCGTGGAAGCGATCCGCGAGCAGGTCGGCGACAAGCGCGTCATCTGCGCCCTGTCGGGCGGCGTCGACAGTTCCGTCGCGGCCCTTCTCATCCATGAGGCCGTCGGCGCGCAGCTCACCTGCATCCTCGTCGACCACGGCCTGATGCGCAAGAACGAGGCGGCCGACGTCGTCGCCATGTTCCGCGAGCACTACAATCTGCATCTCATCCATGTCGATGCCGTCGATCGTTTCGTCGGCGAGCTGGAAGGCGTTTCGGATCCCGAAACCAAGCGCAAGATCATCGGCCGCCTGTTCATCGAAGTGTTCGAGGACGAGGCCAAGAAGCTCGGCGGCGCGGAATTCCTCGCCCAGGGCACGCTTTACCCTGACGTCATCGAAAGCGTCTCCTTCACCGGCGGCCCCTCGGTCACGATCAAGTCGCACCACAATGTCGGCGGCCTGCCCGAGCGCATGAACATGAAGCTCGTTGAACCGCTGCGCGAGCTCTTCAAGGACGAGGTGCGCGTGCTCGGCCGCGAGCTCGGCCTGCCGGATAGTTTCATCGGCCGCCACCCCTTCCCGGGTCCGGGCCTTGCCATCCGCTGCCCCGGCGGCATCACCCGCGACAAGCTGGAGATCCTGCGCGAAGCCGACGCGATCTATCTAGAGGAGATCCGCAAGGCCGGCCTCTATGACAAGATCTGGCAGGCCTTCGCCGTGCTGCTCCCCGTCCAGACCGTCGGCGTCATGGGCGACGGGCGCACCTACGAATTCGTCTGTGCGCTGCGCGCCGTCACCTCCGTCGACGGCATGACCGCCGACTTCTACCACTACGACATGAACTTCCTCGGCCGCGCCGCGACCCGCATCATCAACGAAGTCCGCGGCATCAACCGCGTCGTTTATGACGTCACGTCCAAGCCGCCGGGCACGATCGAGTGGGAATAAGCGATACGGCAGGGATGTTTCGGCGATAAAGCCATCATCGAAACATCCCTGCCGCTTGCTTCTCGTCGATCCGGTCGACGCGCCTCGGGCACGACACTCAGTTTGAAACGGCCTTGTTTCGCCTGAGATAGACGATCTGGGCAACCAATCCAACGACGAGAACGACCAGCAGCGCCCCCTGCGCACCGAGCAGCAGCGGCGAATTCAGGTCAGGCGCCAGGGGATGTCCATCCGGCACGCGGCGCAGGATTTCCGTGATGGTCGGCAGCATTAGCAGAAACGCGCTCAAACTCAGACAGATGGTTTCGACATACCGGGCGACGCGCGTCGAACCGAGAATGCTTTGCGCGCCATAGCCTGCAAGCAGGACCAGGATCGTCGCAACGCCGATGCCGTAGCTGACCGGCTGGCGGGCGACAAGAAACACCGTCAGGGCGCCGATCAGCATGGAGACGAGATAGACGGCACCCGCCGTGGACCGCGGAACAATCCGGCCATGCCGGGCGAACATGTAGAGCGCCACGGGAATGGCCGGCAAGCTGCCCAACGTGTGGATCCAGCCAAGGGAAGAAATTCCGGACATGCAATTTGCCTTTCTATGCGTTGGAAAAACGCTTGTGAATTTATAGCTATCTACTAGTTGGTAGGCTTTCGAAACAAATGCCATGCTCGGCATGATCAGGATTAAACGGCGATACGCTCCAGCAAGGGACGGATAATAGTGCCGAAAGCCCTGGGATCCGCGTAGGCACGCGCCGACAGCATCGCGCCGTGAACGATCGCCATGAACACTTCCGCATTCTCCTCAGCCGTCCCCGCCAGCCTGAAACGGCCTCCAGCTGCGCCACGCTCCAGCACGGAGGTCAGCCAGCCGGAGAGATGCCGGAAATGCGCGCGAACCTCGAGGGCAACCTCTTCCGGCAGAACCTGAACTTCGCTGGCCAGCAGCGCGCAGACGCAAAATGGATGCGACGCATCGACGATGCACGCCTCCCAATAGCCGAGATAGGCGCGAAGCTGCTCAAGCGGGTCTGAAACCGTCCGCTCCAATGCGTCGATCCCCGCTTTGGCCTCCTCCCGATATTGCACAACGACGGTGCGGACGAGGTCCGCCTTGCTCGGGAAGTGATGATGTATGCTCGCCTTGCGAATGCCAACCACGTCGGAAATGTCGGCAT
>CBFGOD010000435.1:0-3863 GCA_965650295.1 uncultured Shinella sp.
AGCGAGAAATTTAATTTAAGGGCTTCAACAAGCTCAGGCTTCCGGGCGCCTTCAATGGGCGGCCGGCAGGTCGTCTGCGTCTTGCCGGATGGGTTTCTGGCGCTGAACGGCACCATGCTTTTCGGCCTGCCGATCACCGGCTTCTATGTGCTGGCGCTGGCGCTCGTCATGTGGATCGTACTGGAATACCTGCCGATCGGTCGCTACGTTTACGCCATCGGCGCCAACCCGAAGGCAGCGGCTCTCAACGGCATTCCCGTCCGCCGCTTCGTCATCGGCGCGTTCATTGCCTCCGGCGTGCTCTCGGCTGTTGCCGGCGTGCTGCTCGCCTCGCGGCTGCGCATCGGCCAGGCGAGCGTCGGCCTTGAATATCTGCTGCCGGCGCTCGTCGGCGCCTTCCTCGGCTCCACCACCATCAAGCCCGGTCGCGTCAATGTCTGGGGCACGATGATCGGCGTGATCATTCTCGCCGTCGGCATTGCCGGTATCCAGCAGTTCGGCGGTTCCTTCTTCGTCGAACCGCTCTTCAACGGTGTCACTTTGCTCGTCGCCATCGGCATTGCCGGTTATGCCCAGCGCCGTCGCGGCGCGGCCGGTGCTCTCAGGCCGAAGGGCGCGCCCGAAAAGGCATCGGGCAGCCAATCCTGATTTCGCATCCATCGTCGCATCTCACGTCCAAAGGGAGGACACCATCGTGAAACGCAGACACTTCCTCGCAACGACCGCCGCCATGCTGGCCATCACGCTCGCCGGCCCCGCTTTCGCGGATGCCATGGGCGATGCCAAAGCCGTCGTCGAAAAATATGCCAGCAAGGTCGAGAAATGGGATGGCCCGACAAGCGGACCCAAGGCGGCTGAAGGCAAGACCGTCGTCGTGGTCGCAGCCGACATGAAGAACGGCGGTATCCTCGGCGTCGTCAACGGTATCGAGGAGGCGGCCTCTGCCGTCGGTTGGACCGTGACGGTGCTCGACAGCGCCGGCTCCATCGAGGGCCGCACGGCCTCCTTCGGCCAGGCGCTGACGCTGAAGCCGGGCGGCATCATCATCGCCGGTTTCGACGCCGTCGAACAGAAGCCGGCCATGGAAGAGGCCAAAAAGGCCGGCATTCCGATGGTCGCCTGGCATGCGGCCCCGGCCGTCGGCCCGGTCGATGATGTCGGCGTCTTCGCCAATGTCACGACGGATGCGATGGAAGTGTCCAAGGCGGCGGCGGATTATGCCTTCGTCGATGCCGGCGGCAAGCCGGGCGTGATCATCTTCACCGACTCCACCTATGCCATCGCGATCGCCAAGGCCGACAAGATGAAGGCCGAGATCGAGGCGCTCGGCGGAAAAGTGCTGGAATATGTCGATACGCCGATCGCCGAGACCTCGCAGCGCATGCCGCAGCTGACGACCACGCTGTTGCAGAAATACGGTGATCAGTGGACCCATTCACTTGCGATCAACGACATCTATTTCGACTTCATGGGTCCCTCGCTGGCTGCGGCCGGCATTGCCGGCGACGGCGCGCCCAAGAGCGTTGCCGCCGGTGACGGCTCGGAAAGCGCCTACCAGCGTATCCGCGCCAAGCAGTACCAGTCGGTGACGGTGGCCGAGCCGCTCAATCTGCAGGGCTGGCAGCTTGTCGACGAACTGAACCGTGCCTTTGCCGGTGAAGCCTGGTCCGGATACGTCTCGCCGCTGCATGTCGTGACGGTGGACAATGTGGAATTCGATGGCGGACCGAAGAACACCTTCGACCCGGACAACGGCTACCGCGACGAATACAAGAAGATCTGGGGCAAATAAGCCTTTCTCCCGACGTGCCGGGGCGGACAGTCCGCCCCGGCAGCGCGGGCGAGGGGGCCTTGCCCGCTGCGGTGTGATCGTTATCTTGCGCCGCTATCATTCTGAAAGGAGAGGGGCGGAATGTCGTTTTTTGCTGCCGAGGAGCCTGAATTCTCGACCTTCGTGCTGGGCAACGCGCCGCTGAAGAAACTGGCGGGTGGTTTCGATTGGGTCGAAGGTCCAGTCTGGTTCGGCGACCATGATTGCCTGCTGTTTTCCGATATCCCCAACAACCGCATCCTGCGCTGGAGCCCGACGACCGGCATCAGCACGTTCCGCGAGCCGTCGAACTTTTCCAACGGCAACACGCGCGATCGCGAAGGCCGGCTCGTCACCTGCGAGCACGGTACACGGCGTGTCACGCGTACGGAACATGACGGCGCTGTCACCGTCATTGCCGACAGCTATCAGGGCAGGCGGCTGAATTCGCCGAATGACGTGATCGTTGCCTCCGAGGGAGCGATCTGGTTCACCGATCCGCATTACGGCATCGCTTCCGATTACGAAGGCACCCGCTCCGAGCAGGAGTTGCCGTGCAACGTCTACCGTGTCGATGCGCTCTCCGGCGAGATCCGCGCCGTGCTTACCGATTTCAACTGCCCGAACGGTCTGGCCTTCAGCCCGGACGAAAAGCGCCTCTACGTGGCCGATACCGGCCGCATGTTCGCGGGCGACCCACGCCACATCCGCGTCTTCGATGTCGGCACGGACGGGACGCTGACCGGCGGCGATGTCTTTCACACCATCTCGCCCGGCTGCGCAGATGGAATGCGCGTCGATGCGGCGGGCAATCTCTGGTCTTCTGCGGGTGACGGCGTGCATTGCATTGCGCCTGACGGCCGTCGCCTCGGCCGCATCCTCGTGCCGGAGACCGTCTCCAACATCTGCTTCGGCGGCCGGCATGGTCACCGTCTTTTCATCACCGCCACAACATCCCTCTATGCCGTCTCGCTTGCCATTCGTGGTGGCGTGCGGCCGCAGGCAGGAGCCGTACTATGAACTTTGTCGAAACCAGCGCACGCCTGACGGACGACGGCGTCTTTGCCATGTTGAAGGTGGCCGTCGATGCGGCGAAGGCATCAGGCCAGCCGCAATGCATCGTCATCGTCGATGCGAGCGGCGTCGTGCTCGGCTCTTTCCGTATGACGGGTTCGCGCTATCTCTCGCTGAAGAGTGCCACAGCCAAGGCCCGCACGGCTGCTTCCATCGGCGCACCAAGCGATGCCCTTCCCGAACAGGTTCGCCCAGCCATTGCAGCGGCGACGCAGGGCGACATGACAGGCCTGCGCGGCGGCCTGCCGATCCGCGTCAACGGCATCCTCCTTGGCGGGATTGGGGTTGGCTCGGGCTCCGGCGAGCAGGATGAGGCGGTCGCGCGCGCAGCGCTGGCGGCTATTGGCGCGTGACCACAGGTCGTGGTGATAACGCGGCTGTCGATTGCCGTCCGCTGGGAAAGAACCGGCGGACGCGGTAGGTTCTGGTAACGATAACGAGGCGACGGAGAATGCGAAACGACAAGGCACCGACGATGGCGGATATTGCCCGCAAGACGGGCGTTTCCCCGATGACCGTGTCGCGCGCCTTCAAATCCGGAAGCCTCATCAACAAGGATACGCGCGACGCGATCCTGAAGGCTGCGGAAGACCTCGGCTACGTTTTCGATGCCACCGCCTCGAACTTGCGGTCGCAGAAGACCGACTTCATTGCCGTCACGATACCCTCGATCAACAATGCGAACTTCGCCGATACGGTTGGCGGGCTTTCCGAGACGCTGAGTGCGCGTGGCTTTCAGATTCTGCTCGGCTATACGAACTACGATATCGAGGAGGAGGAACGTCTCATCGAGGGACTGCTGCGCCGCAAGCCTCAGGCGATCGTCGTTACCGGGGGGAAGCACACGGCGCGGGCGCGGAAATTGCTGGAAAACGCCAATGTGCCGGTCATCGAGACCTGGGATGTCCCGGCCGAGCCGATCGGCCATTTCGTCGGGTTTTCCAACGCAAAGGCCGTGCGCAGCATGGTCGATCATTTC
>CBFGOD010000436.1:0-3852 GCA_965650295.1 uncultured Shinella sp.
CGAAGCGGAAGCGAAGCAGAACGCACCGCACAAGCCGCCGCTCGATCCGCATCTGAAGGCGCTGGAAAACGAAGCGATCCACATCTTCCGCGAAGTGGCCGCCGAGTTCGAGCGTCCCGTCATGCTCTATTCCGTCGGCAAGGATAGTTCCGTCCTGCTGCACCTCGCGCGCAAGGCCTTCTATCCCGGCCGCGTCCCCTTCCCGCTGTTGCACGTCAACACGGGCTGGAAATTCGCCGAAATGATCGCCTTCCGCGACAAGATGGTGGCGGACTACGATCTCGACCTGATCGAGCACAAGAACCCGCGCGGCGCGGCCGAAAACATCACGCCCTTCACGCACGGCTCTTCGCGCTACACCGACATCATGAAGACCGAAGCGCTGCGCCAGGCGCTCGACGCCGGCAAGTACGACGCGGCCTTCGGCGGCGCGCGCCGCGACGAGGAAGCCTCGCGTGCCAAGGAGCGCATCTACTCCTTCCGCACGCCGGACCATCGCTGGGATCCGCGCAACCAGCGCCCGGAACTGTGGAACGTCTATAACGGCATGATCCGCCAGGGTGAAAGCGTGCGCGCCTTCCCGCTGTCCAACTGGACCGAGGTCGATATCTGGCGCTACATCCAGGCCGAGGATATCCCGATCGTGCCGCTCTATTTCGCGGAGAAGCGTCCCTATGTGGAACGCGACGGCATGATGATCCTGGCCGAGGATCCGCGCCTCGAACTGCTGCCCGGTGAAGTGAAGCAGGAAGGCGTCATCCGTTTCCGCACGCTCGGCTGCTTCCCGCTGACCGGCGCCATCCGCTCCAACGCCACGACGCTCGATGACATCATCGCCGAGCTGGAGACGGCCACCGTCTCCGAACGCCAGGGCCGCGCGATCGACCGCGACCAGTCCGGCTCCATGGAAAAGAAGAAACGTGAAGGGTATTTCTGAGATGACCGTTTCCGCCACCGCAACCGCCGAGGTTTTCACCGTGGAAGAACCGGCCCTCGAAACGGCCCCTGAACAGGCGAAGGCTATCCGTGACTCCCGCCCGCTTCGCCTCATCACCTGCGGCTCGGTCGACGACGGCAAGTCGACGCTGATCGGCCGTCTGCTCTGGGACACAAAGGCCGTCAAGGAAGACCAGGCCGCGACCCTCCAGCGTGATAGCTCCGGCAAGCAGAACGATCTCGGCCTGCCCGATTTCGCGCTGCTGCTCGACGGTCTCCAGGCCGAGCGTGAACAGGGCATCACGATCGACGTCGCCTATCGCTATTTTGCGACGGATCGCCGTTCGTTCATCGTCGCCGATACGCCCGGTCACGAGCAGTATACCCGCAACATGGCGACCGGCGCCTCCACGGCCGATCTCGCCGTGCTGCTCGTCGATGCGCGCGCCGGCATTCTCGAACAGACCCGCCGCCACGCCACCATCGCATCGCTGATGGGCATTCGCCAGTTCGTTCTGGCCATCAACAAGATCGACCTGACGAATTACGATCGCGCCGGCTTCGAGCAGATCGTCCACGAATTCAAGGAATTCGCGCTGACGCTCGGCGTCAAGCAGATCACCGCCATCCCGATGTCGGCGCTGAAGGGCGAGAACGTCGTCTATGACGGCCGCGCCTCCATGCCCTGGTATGAAGGTCCGACGCTCGTCGAGACGCTGGAAAAGGCCACGACCCGCTCCAACCAGACGGTCGGTTTCCGCCTGCCGGTGCAGCGCGTCTCGCGTCCCGGTGAAAGCTTCCGCGGCTATCAGGGCACGGTTGCCGGCGGCTCGGTGAAGCCGGGCGACTCGGTCGTCATCCTGCCGTCGGGCATGGTCGCCAATGTCACCAAGATCGTCACCTTCGATCTCGTCCGCAACGCCGCCGTCGCCGGTGACGCCATCACGCTGGTGCTCGACCGTCAGGTCGACGTGTCGCGCGGCGACATGATCGTCGCCATCGACAGCCAGCCGATGACCGGCCGCGGCTTCGACGCCCAGCTCGTGGCCCTCCAGCCCGAGGGAATCGAGCCCGGCAAGCGCTACTGGCTGAAGAGCGGCTCGCGCCGCCAGCGCGTCACCGTCGATCCGATCAGCCAGCTGGATCTGAAGACCTCGAAATGGGCTTCGGCGGACAAGCTCGGCATGAACGCCATCGGCAAGGTGCACCTCACCTTCGACGAACAGGCGATCTTCGACACCTACGAGCAGAACCGCACGACCGGCGCCTTCATCCTGATCGACCCCGACACCAACAACACGGTGGCCGGCGGCATGATCTCGGGCCGCCGCTCGGAACTCGGCGGCATCCACAAGGACGACCAGCGCGTGCTGCTCTCGCTGCCTGCCGATCTCGCCGAAAAGATCATGGCGACCGAACTCTTCGCGGGCCGCCGCCAGGACGTGGACGTGCGCCACACCAGCGTCGGCCGCGCTGCGGAGATCCTTGCGGATCTCGACGAGTAAATTCGCGAGAGTTTCTGAAGTGTTTTACCTATCACCAATTTAACTGGTGATAGGTATATTTTTTATGACCGCCAAATTACTCCAGCGTGGTGGCGGAGAAGAGTATCCGCTGGACTTTAGCACAATCAGAGCGGAGCCTTGAGACGATTTATACCACCCGCTTTTTCCCACGCTTTAAACCGATGGTTCGCGGCACCAAAACTTATATTCATAAGTTCAGCAACAGCGTACCGAGTTTTACCCGCGTCAAAAAGCCGATAGCAAATCTCGATTCCACGCTCTGTGAGCTTCTCAAGCCCGCCGATCTCATACTTATTTGCTGCATCTTTGGGATCAAATCCTTCTGATGGCTGTTCGCTACCAGAGAGAAGCGTTTTCAATTTAAGGATCGCAGAAGTAGCTCGCTCCAGAGACGCAGCGATTTCATCCAACGTTCTTCCGACTTCAATGGAATCGACATTCATCATGCTCACACCTTTCTTTCCTTAACCTATTTAAGGAATGGCGTATCTGTAACTTATTTAACGATAGGATTCAAGCCTTCCTTATGGTAGTTAAGGATAAAAATTCTAAGGAGCATCCAAATCGCCTGAATGCAACAAACCTCGAGCGCGAAATGAAAAAAGGGGCCGAAAGGCCCCCTTTTTGGTTTGCCGTCTCCTGCTCAGAAGAAGAAATACCAGAGCAGCAGGACGACGAAGAGCGGAACGCCCATCAACCAGAGAATCAAAGCCCGAGCCATTGAAGTTTCCTTTCCCGTTGGTTGTTGGAAAAGGAATGCGCGAAGGGCGAATTTGTTCCATGAGCAGGTCATGATAAAGGGCGCCGCAGCGCCCTTTGATCTTCGATAAACCGGTCGTGCCCGATGGCTTACCGTTCGCGGAAGGCCTTGGCAAAGTAGTCGGCGAGCGGCTTCACCAGATATTCCAGCGGCGAACGCTCGGCTGTCTGGATGAAGGTTTCGACCGGCATGCCGGGCATGACGTGCTTGTCGCCGAGCTTGATCATTTCGCCGGCATCCGGCTTGATTTCCGCCTTGTAGAAGGTGGCGCCGGTGCGCTGGTCGGACAGAACGTCGGCGGCGACCTTCGTGACATGGCCGAAGATTTCCGGCGTCGAGCGATGGTCGAAGGCGCCGAAGCGGATATGCGCCATCTGGCCGACATGGACCTGATCGATCTGGGTCGGCGAGATCTGCGTGGAGATGACGAGGTCCTGCTCCTGCGGGATGATGTAAAGCAGCGGATCGGCCGGGCGGATGACCGAGCGCAGCGCATGCACCTGCATGCCGAGCACGATGCCGGACATCGGCGCGGTGATGTCCATGCGGCTCAGCGTTTCCAGCTTGGCGTTACGGTTTTCCTTGAGCTCGGCGATCTTCGCCTCAATCTCGCGCAGCGCTGTCGTCGCT
>CBFGOD010000437.1:0-3850 GCA_965650295.1 uncultured Shinella sp.
TCATAGTCAAGTTTTATCTTTTAGAAGCATTCAAAGGTGGAAACGAGGATGGCAGCATGCAGAGCGATCGGATGACGGGTGGCGCCAACTTCACGTTGCGGGATGAGATCAAGGCCTATTGGTCGGCACGCGCGGCGACGTTCGACCAGTCTCCTGGCCACGAGATTTTCTCCGAAGACGAACGGACGGCCTGGCATGCCCTGATCAAGCGGCATCTCGGCCCCGGCGACGGCCGCAAGGCGCTCGACCTTGCCAGCGGCACGGGGGTGATCTCTCACCTCATGGACGATCTCGGCTACGAGGTGACAGGCATCGACTGGTCGGAATCCATGCTGGCTTTCGCGCGCGCCAAGGCAGCAGCGCGCGGCCGCTCCATCCGGTTCCATCTCGGCGACGCGGAAAACACGCTGGAGGCGGATAACAGCTACGACGTGATCGTCACCCGCCATCTCGTCTGGACTTTGGTGGATCCCGAAACATGCTTCCGGGAATGGCTGCGCGTGCTCAAACCCGGCGGCAGGCTGCTGGTCATCGACGGCGATTTCGTCAATACGGGCCTCGCCGAACGGCTCGTGAAGCGCCTTGCTGCAACGCTCGAACGAATGGGCCTCATCAAGCCGCAGGCCCCCCACGCCCCATCTGCCATGGCCGGAACGCATGAAAGCATTCTATCACGCGTACATTTTTCCAGCGGAGCAAAGGTCGCGGCGGTTAGCGACATGCTGAAAACGGCCGGCTTTTCGTCCGTTACCGCCGATACGAATCTGCGACAGATTCATAAGGCGCAGGCCGCGCATTTCGGCTTCTTCAAAGCCGTTGCGCGGGGTTTGCAGCACAGATACGCGATCGTTGCCCAGAAGCCGCTCGATTAGGCTTGGCCGCCGGATTTCAGATCCTGCCTTGAAAGGATACTCAACCCGCCCACGGGCGAAAGTGGAGCGTTTCCTTTCCAAGCTATTTGAACCGTTGGCGCAATAGGTGCGTGTGCGACGCACCTACGCCGCAGCAGCCGCCGATCATGGTTGCACCACTTTCGGCCCAATCACAGGCGAAGGTGACGTATCTCTCCGCCGACAGGTCGTCGCGGATCGTGTGCAGCGCCTCGTTCGCCGCTCCCTCGTCATCGGTGGTGAAGGCATTGGCATAGACGCCGATCTCGACCGGACGGCCGCATTCCGCGAGAATTGCGGACGCCACTTCGACGGCGCGCCGCATGACCTCCGGCCTGCTGCAATTGAACAGCAGCGCCGAAGCCGTAGACCTCGCGATCCATCGCGCGGCATCCGCCACGCTTTCTCCCGATCGCAAGGTCGGTGACTGCGTTTCGGCGCCGGGCTCGTCGTAAAGCGTGAAGGAAATCCAGAAAGGTTTTCCGCTATCCGCGACGGCCTGCTCGACAGCCGCTGCCTCCGCAATGAGGCTCAGCGTCTCGCCAAGAAAAACGTCGACAAAAGGATCGAGCGCCTCGACCAGAACGCCGAGATAGTCCTGAACACGGGCCGGCTGGAAAAGCTGGGGCTCGTAGGAACCGTAGATCGGAGGCAGCGAACCCGCCACGCGCACATTGCGCTGGCCTGCCGCGTCGGCCGCCTCACGCGCCAGGCGCCCGGCCAGGGCGATCAGGCTCCGCCCTTCCTCCCGGAAGCGGGTTTCACCAATGTGGAAAGGCACCAAGGCGTAGCTGTTGGTGGTGATCACGTCGGCGCCTGCCGCGATGAATTCCTCATGCACCTGCTTTACGATCTGCGGGCTTTCCATCAAGGCGAGCGCCGACCATTCGGGCTGCCGGAGTTCGGCGCCAAGCCGCAGCAATTCACGGCTCATGCCCCCGTCGAGGATTGTGATGGATGTCATAGGTTCATTCTCCCAACCATACAGCATTTGATCATTGAAGACGGCGCGGACGCCAACCGGGCAAGCCGAAGGCCACCGCGATTTCGGTGCAATCGGTCTTCGACAAATCCGTGAAAACAGCCATATCCGCGCTCAGCCGCAAAGCGCCTGATCGAGATCGGCAATCAGATCATCGGCCGCCTCGAGACCGATCGACAGGCGGAACACGCCCTCTCCCGCAAACCGCCTGTAATCCTCCAGCGCCTCGCCTTCCAGCTGATAGGTGGAGCACATCATCGCCTTCGTCTCGAGCAGCACCACGATCGAACGCTGGTGACCAAGAGAGAAGGCGTAATGGGCGATCTGGAGCCGGTCGGCAAGTTGCTGCGCCATGCGGGCCGGCTCGGCGACCTGGAAAGTGATCATGCCGCCAAAGACGTCCATTTGTCGGCGGGCCAGGTCATGCTGCGGATGCGTGGCAAGCCCCGGATAGGTCACCGCAGTCACAGCAGGGTGCTCCTGCAGGAAAGACGCAACCTGTCTCGCCGTATCCGAAATGGAGCGCATGCGGGGATAAAGCGTGTCGATGCCGCGCAATATGAGCCAGGCATTCATGGCCGGCATTGCCGCGCCGAGATAAACGCCGGCCCGCGAACGAATTTTCTCGACCAGATCCTTGCGTCCGCACACCACGCCGCCGAGTGCGTCGCCATGCCCGTTGATGAACTTCGTCAGCGAGTGGATGACGAGATCAACGCCAAGGGCGAGCGGCCGGGTGGCGACGGGTGTCGCGAGGGTCGAATCCACCGAGACCAGTGCGCCATGACGCTTGGCAAGGCCAGCGATGACGGCGAGGTCCGTCAACCGCAGGATGGGATTGCAAGGGCTTTCGCAGTGAACAAGCTTCGTGTTCGGCCGAAAGGCGGCGGCTACGTCCTTCGGACAGGACATATTCACCGGCGTTACCTCGATGCCATAGTCCGGCAGGATCCGGCGTGCGAGCTCGTTGGCACCGGCATAGCAGACGTCGCTAAGGATCAGATGGTCGCCCCGTTTGAGGATGGTCAGGAAAGTCGCCGCAATCGCCGCCACGCCGGTCGCGGTGGCCAGCGCATCATCCGCGCCTTCCAGCCCGGCGAGACGCTGCTCCAACTGGCGCACGGTCGGGTTCGTCCAGCGTGCATAGAGGTAGGGGAGCGCCGTCAGATCATCGACCCCATCGGCTGAAAACGCGCCCTCACCAGGCAAAAGCACATTGTTGACCGACATCGAGATATTGGGCGCGATTGCCTTGGTCGCGGGATCGATGACGAGGCCGCCCGACAGCGCAAGCGTCTCACGGCTCACGCTTAAAGATCTTGCCGGCGCATTCGAGAGCTTTGTTGCTGTCATCGGTTGCCTCCTCGATATTGCGGCACATTCTAGCCAGCCGGCATCGGCTTTGGCCGCGCGAATTCACAAAAAGTGCAGAAAGAATGCTTGTTCAGCCCGAGTGGCGCCGCTTGGACGCGGCTTCTCCTTAAAACGCGCCGCCCAATGTCAGCGCCGGATCGGCACCTGCTGCTCGACGATGCGAAAAGCGCGGGTGATCAGAAGGGGGAGGCAGACGTAGAAGACGGTGACCACGATCAACGGCTCGTAGACGAGAAGCGTATCCTGCCGGATCTTGTAAGCGACGGCATAGAGATCCATCACCGTAACGGTGAAGGCGAGCGGCGTCGCCTTCAACTGCAACACCACCTCACCGCCGATAGTTGGCAGTGCGATGCGGATCGCCCGCGGCAGCCAGATACGACGAAGCAGCGTGAAGGGGGTCATGCCGAAAGAACGTCCGACTTCCAATTCTCCCTTCGGCACGGCCAGCAGCGCCCCGCGAAGCACTTCGGCCTCATAGGCCGCATAGTTGAGCGTGAAGCTAACCGCCGCGAAGAAGAAGCCCTCCCGCACGATGGGCCAAAGGATGCTTTCGCGCAGGCCCGGGATCATCGGCAGGAACGAGCCGACCCCGTAATAGAAA
>CBFGOD010000438.1:0-3845 GCA_965650295.1 uncultured Shinella sp.
ACGTCGACGATGACGGTCTCGGCCTTGCCGCCCTCGGCGCGGATGAAATCGACCGTCTCGTGGGCGCGCGTCTCGTCGAGATCGGCGACGCAGACGGTGGCGCCCTCGCGCGCCATGATGCGCGCGCCGGCCCGGCCGATGCCGGAGCCCGCTCCGGTGACGATGGCGACACGGTTCTTCAGGATCATCGGTCTCACTCCCCGGCAGGCGATTTCTGGGTTTTGTCCCGCATCAGAAGGCGGGAAATCAGGATGAGCAGCAGAGAGGCGACCAGCACCATTGTGGCGATGGCGTTGACCTCCGGCGTCACGCCGCGACGGATCGAGGCGAAGACATAGATCGGCAGCGTGGTCTTCGAGCCCGCGACGAAGAAGGCTACGATGAAATCGTCGAAGGAGAAGGTGAAGGCGAGCAGGAAGCCCGACAGCACCGACGGCAGGATCTGCGGCAGCACGATATCACGGAAGGTGGTGAGCGGCGTGGCATAGAGATCGGCGGAGGCTTCGACGATATCGCGTCCCAGCGTCGCGATGCGCGCCTTCACGATCATGGTGACGAGCGCCATCGTGAAGAGGCCGTGCGCGGCGATGATCGAGCCGTAGCCGAGGCCGAGCTGCGGCGGCTTTTCACCCGGCCAGAGCGCGGCGATGGCGGGATTGATGGCGCCGAAGACGGCTACCAGCGCCACCAGCGTCGCGATGCCGATGACGACGCCCGGCACGACGATGGCGGCGGCCAGCAGGCCGTCGAAGATCGCGCGGGTGCGGGCGCCCAGGCGCTCCAGCCCCAGAGCGGCCATGGTGCCGAAGACTGCGGCGAGGGTGGCGCTGACCAGCGCGATGATCAGGCTGTTCTGCAACGCGGTGACAAGGAACGGGTTGGCAAGCGCCTTGCCGTACCATTGCGCGGAGAAGCCGGTGAACTCGCTCGCATTGCGCCCCGCATTGAAGGAGAACAGCACGACCAGCGCGATCGGCGCATAAAGGAAGAGATAGACGGAGGTGATCAGCGCGCGCATCAGATGAGATCCACCTGTCTGGTGCCCGATATGCGCCAGGCGATGCGCATGGCGACCATCAGCACCACCACGACGATGGCGACGAGCGTGACGGCAATCGCCGAGCCGAAGGGCCAGTTGCGCGATTGCAGGAAGAGATCGACCAGCGCATTGCCGATGAAGAAGACCTTGCCGCCGCCGAGCAGCTGCGGAATGAGATATTCGCCGAGCAGCAGGATGGTCACCAGCGCGACGCCGGTCATGACGCCGGGCAGCGAGAGCGGCAGGGTCACCGAGAAGAAGGTCGAGACCGGCTTTGCGCCAAGATCGGCCGAGGCTTCGAGCAGGCGGCGGTCGAGTTTTTCGAGGCTGACATAGATCGGCATGATCATCAGCGGCAGGTAGCCGTAGACGATGCCGAGCAGCACCGCACCCGGCGTGTTGAGGAGGCGCACATCCGCAATACCGATCATGTCGAGAAGGTTCGGAATGCCGCGCGAGCCGAGGATATACATCCAGGCATAGGTGCGCACGAGAAGGCTCGTCCAGAACGGTACGACGACCAGCGAGACAAGCAGCAGCCGATGGCGCGGGCTCGCCTTGACGGCGAGATAATAGGCCGTGGGATAGGCGACGACCAGGCAGAAGAAGGCGCCAACGGGGGCGAGCAGCAGGGTGTTCCAGTAGGCGGCGGAACGGGCCGGCAGGTTCGCATATTGCGCGAAGGTGAACGCCGCCTGATAGCCGCCCGCTGGTCCGCGCTCGCCGACGGAAAAGACCACCATCGCGATGAAGGGCAGCACGAGAAAGACGAACAGCCAGAGCGACGCCGGCGCCAGAAGCGCGGTCGTCACAAGACGTCTTTTCGTCGTCATCGTCAGGGACATCAGATTGATCCTGTTGGCAATTGCGAGGGTTGCCCCTCATCCGGTCTGCCGGCCACCTTCTCCCCGCAAGCGGGGAGAAGGAAATTCGGAGCGTAGGGCTCACCCCCCTCTGCCCTGCCGGGCATCTCCCCCTCAAGGGGGGAGATCGGCAGGACGTGGCCTCTCCGCCTTAGGCGGCAGCGTCAGAGACGGGCGAAACGGCGCCCCATCCAATCTCCCACCTTGCGGGGGAGATGCCCGGCAGGGCAGAGGGGGGTATCACACCCGAAACGGTCTCCACTACGCCGACTTGAACCGTGCCATCAGCTCGGCGCGTGCCGGATCCGTCAGGGTCACGGCGGCGCCGAATTCCAGTGGGGTGAGCGCTGCTTCGTCCGGATAGACGATCTTGTTGCCGGTGACCTCTGCGGGCAGCAGTGCGAGAACGCGGCTGTCGGTCGTCGGCGCGCCGTTGGCGATGTGCTCCTTCACGGCGTTCGCCGGATCCATCAGGAAGTTGAGCAGCGCATAGCCGGCCGGCTTGTTGGCCGCGCTCTTCGGGATCGCATAGAAATCCGACCAGATCTCGCCGCCATCGGTGCCGAGCACGAACTGGATTTCCGGGATGTCGCGATTGAGCTGTGCGCCGTCATTGGTCCAGCACATGGTCATCCAGGCATCGGTGGCGCGCATCGAGGGCTGGTAGTCGCTGTTGATGGCGTAGAGATGCGGCTTGACCTTGATCAGCAGTTCCTCGGCCTTGGCGAGCTCTTCCGGCTTGATGGAATTGAACGAGAAGCCGAGCGAGACCAGCGCATTGCCGATGGTGGTGAGCTGGTAGTCGTGCACCATGGCACGGCCGGTGGCCTCGCCCTGCGCGACCTCGAAGAAGTCCTTCCAGCTGGTGACCTTCGACTTCACCTTGTCGGAATTGACGGCGATGCCCGTCGTGCCCCAGTTCTTCGGCAGGGCAAACACCTTGCCGTCAACCGTGCCCTCATTGGTGAAGCGGGTGTTCTGGGTCTTCTGGTCGAAGTTCGGCACCTTGGAAAGGTCGATCGGCTCGATCAGATCGAGGCCCGCATAGGTGGAGATGGTGTAGTTCGTCGGCACGAACAGGTCCCAACCGGTGCCGCCGGCCTGGAGCTTGGCCAGCATTTCCTCGTTCGAGCCGAAGACGTTGACTTCGACGGCAACGCCCGTGGCGGCCGTGAAGGCTTCGAAGGTTGCGGGATCGTGGTAGTTCGGCCAGGTCGCCAGCGACATGGTGGAGCCCAGGTCTTCGGCATAGGCCGGCGAGGCGAGGAAGCCGGGCTGGCGGGCGAGCACGGCCGCGGCAAGGCCGAGGCCGGTGATGCCGAGGAAGTGGCGGCGGCTGACGGAGCCACGTTTCAGCCGCATGAATTCGTCCGTTAAATCACGGGCGCTGATCGGGGCATTCTCTCTGAACCATTTCGACATCACACTGTTCCCTTGTTGTTGTGACGGGCCTGTTTCCCTCAGGCCGGAAAGATATGCGCTGTACCGGGATCGAAGCTTATTGCGACCCGCTCGCCCGGCGCGACGAGGTCGTTTTGTGTCTGGCGTTCGGCAGTGACGAGCATGTCGCCCAGGCCGTCGATGGCGATGGAATATTCGGCGGCGGAGCCGAGGAAGATGCGGTGCGTGACGGTGCCTTCCAGCGTCGCCGCATTGCCCGTTCCCCGCGACAGGCGGATCGCCTCGGGACGAAGCGCCACCGTGACCGCGCCGGGGGCGAGATCGTTGCGGGACACGGGGAGCGCCGCGCCGTTGCCGAGCCTGATAGTACCGCCCGCTTCCAGCGTGCCATCGAAGCGGTTCGTCTTGCCGACGAAATCGGCGACGAAGAGGTCTGCCGGGCGGTCGTAGACCTCCTGCGGCGTGGCGAGCTGGCGGATGCGGCCGGCACTCATCACGCAGACGAGGTCGCTCATCGACAGCGCCTCTTCCTGATCATGCGT
>CBFGOD010000439.1:0-3841 GCA_965650295.1 uncultured Shinella sp.
TCCGGCACCATAAATCCCTCGGGGACGCAGGTTGATAGGGCCAAGTTTGGGGCGGGCGAGAACCAGTTGCTCGGCCTCCGCCTTGGTCCGGGCATAAGCATTGATCGGGCGTGGCAGGGGTGCGGTCTCGGCGACGCCGACCTTATCCTTCATCTCGAAATAGACCGTCGGCGAAGAGATGTTGACGAAGCGGCGGGCACCGAGCGCATCGGCCAGATCGAGCGCGTTTCGCGTGCCCTCCACATTGGCGGCGCGGAAGGCAGCAAGACGGCCCCAGGGGGCCGAGAGCGCGGCGCAATGGACGACGGCATCCACCCGACCGATAGAATTCACCAGATGCAGAACGGAACGGGAAAGGTTAGCGCAGACTGTCGTAAAACCGATATCCTCAAGCGCGCGGCATCGGGCTTCATTGCGGCCAAGGCCGATGGGATCGAACCTTCGAGCGCCGAGATGCCGGATCAGTCTCCCGCCCAGAAACCCCGTCGCTCCGGTGACCAAGACGCGCATCCGGGTCAGACCTCGATGGCCATGCCGCCGAAGGAAACGCCGGCCGAAGTGCCGAGCAGCAGAAGCCGCGTTCCCCTGGAAATCCGCCCCTCGGCCCAAGCAATGTCGAGCGCCGTCGGGATGGAGGCGGCGATCTGGTTGCCGAACCGCGCCGCGATATTGACCACGCGTTCGCGGGTCATGCTGGTCTGCTCGATCATATGCTCCAGCGCCAGCGGGCTTGCCTGATGGGGTACGACGAGATCGACATCGGCGGGCGTCCAGCCGGCGGCAGCCAGGAGATCGTCGACGAAGCGGGGGAAATGCCGGTGCGTGATGCGGAAAAGCTCTTTGCCGTCCATGTGGAAGACGGCGTGGGCGGCAAATTCCGCCGCTTCCCGCGTAAAATCGAAACGCGTGCCCCCGGCGCCGATTTCGCAGGCCTCATAGGCTGAAGGGTAGGTGCGCATCAGGCTCGCGCGGATCGCACCCGCCCCTTCCGACGCCGCCGTCAGCACGACGGCGGCCGCGCCATCGCCGAACAGGGCCGCGACATCCGGTTGGTCTTTCCAGGGCAGCGCCCGCGAGGCGATTTCCGAGGAGAAGACGAGCGCCGTGCGGGACTGCCCGGCAGCGATGCGGCCGGCCGCCAGTTCAAGCGCCGAGAGGAAGCTTAGGCAGGTCGCATTGACATCGAAAGCCGCCGCCGTACCGTCCGGAATACCGAGCCGGCGCATGACGAGCGGTGCGGTTGCCGGCAGGGTCTGGTAGGGAATGCCGCAGGCGCCGAGCACGAGGTCGATATCCTCAGCGACGACCGCCGCCCTTTCAATAGCAAGGCGCGCGGCGGCCACGGCAAGGTCGATCTGGTCTTCCGCCTCGCAGACATGCCGGCTGCGCACGCCCGAAAGCCTTTCCAGATGGCCGGCAGGAAAGCCCAGCTGCTGGTCCAGCGCCTCGGACAGGACCACCTTCGCCGGCACCACGTGCCCCGTTCCTGCTATGCGGATAGAAAAAATAGCGGGCATCTCCAGTCGCAACTCGATTGACACCTGATCTCCGGCCCCATGGTATCAGAACGTTTCAGCTCTCCCCAATGCAGGGCCGCCGCGTCGAAAAAGTCGAAGCGACCGGTGCGCATCACGGAAAAAGCACAGTCATCGCGGCACAAACTCCACCAGCAGCGATTTCAGCTCGATCTCGCGCACCCGCCGCGCCGCTTCATCGGGGCTGACCCAGGCGAGGATGCGTTCGCCCTTCTCTTTGAATTTCCCTGCGGTCTCGGTCACCTCGATCTGGAAGACATCGACGATGCAGGGCACGACGTCGCCATCGTCGAGGAGCTTCAGATAGGTATAGCTGCCGACCGGCTTCTTGCGGATTTTCCCGGAAACGCCGGCCTCCTGGAGGGCTTCGATCGCCGCAGCCTCATAGGGTTTCCTGCCCTTCATCGGCCAGCCCTTGGGGATGATCCAGCGCCCGCTGTCGCGCGAGGTCACGACGAGGATTTCGATACCGGCGCCCTGCGGAAGATAGCGAAAGCAAAGGGCGGCATATTGCTGGCGAAACGCCCCGGAAAACAGCTTTTCCGGCTTGGCGGCAAGCTGTTGCAGCAGGGTTTTCGGCTTGCGCGGCCGCGGCGCCTTGTCTTTCTTCGTATTTTTCAAAATCCCTCGTCCCGCGCATCCGCCTGCGCACCATGTCCGGCACCCGCCTGTCAAAAACGCGCAGTGCAACAGTCACGGTCCCTGGAATCTCGCAACAGACCCGGCATGTCAAAGGGAAATCGCCGAAAAATACGGGTGCCTGCGATCCCGACGCTTCAGGCGCGCGTGGAACGCGTCGAGGCCGTCGTGTCGCGCACGACCAGCGGGCCGTCGACCTTGATGGTCATGGCACGCGTCTGCTTGCCGTGGATCGCCATATCGATGAGGATTTCCGCAGCCTTCTGGCCCATTTCGTAATTGGGCAGCACCAGCGTCGAGAGCGGCGGATGGGTGTAGCGGGCGAGTTCCTGGTCGTCGTAGCCCATGACGGAGACATCCTGCGGCACGCGAAGCCCCTTCTCCTGCGCCGCCTCCATCACGCCGATCGCCATCAGGTCGTTGCCGCAGAAGATGGCGGTCGGCGGATTGTCCATGGAAAGCAGGTCGAGGCCCGCCTCGTAGCCGCGCAGCGGCAGCCAGTCGCCATCGCGCACCAGGCTCTCGTCGAAGGCGATGTCGGCGGTGGCGAGCGCCTGCTTATAACCTTTCAGACGGTCCATCGCCGCATCCATCCACGGCTCGCCATTGATGAAACCGATACGCTTGTGGCCAAGCGCCGTCAGATGCGCGGTCGCGGTAAAGCCGCCCGCCACCTCGCCCGGCACGATCGCCACATGCTGGCGCGGCTCGCCATAGCAGTTGAGCAGCACCGTCGGAACGGACTTCAGCGCCTTGGGCACCGAGACTTTTCGTGTGAAGATCGTCGCATAGATGACGCCGGCAATCGAGGGATCACGCAGCACGGAGCGCAGAACGGCCTCTTCGAGGTCCGGATTGGAACGCGTCGCATGGGCGGAGACCAGAAGCCCCTGCTCGAAGGCATAGTCGCGGATACCATCGAGGCTCACCACCGGATGCGGGCTGGTGGAGATTTCATCGACGATGAAGGCGATCGTATCCTTCTCGACCGTGGGGGCAGCGGCGACCGGGCTGCGGGTCGCAGGTAATTTATAACCTATTTTATGAGCAGCCTCGCGCACCTTCTGCTGCGTTTCCGGCGAGATGCGCGAGCCGGACATCTCATTGAGCACGAGCGACACGCTGGACTGGGAAACACCGGCAATGCGCGCGATGTCCGTCATTGTCGGGCGTCCACCGCCTTCTTTGTCCGTATTGCGCCCGTTTCCCCTGGCCATGCGTCGTTCCTCGCCCCTCGACGTGCTTTGCACTGCACGCGGATTTTTTGCAAGTGCTCATAATTTTGGCTCTTGACTGCTAATATTATTAGCGCAAGATTTGCACATGTGAAGCACGAATTTGCTCACGTCCGGTAGAGGAGCACCGGCCAGAACCTGGGAGGAGAACCCGCTCATGACCACCATTTCCCGTCGCACCTTCATGCTTGCGGCCACCGCCATCGGCGCGCTTGCCGTCGCAGGCGTCGCCATTGCCGAAGTGCCGAAGCTGGCACAGAAGGACACCTACAAGGTCGGCTTCGCGCAGACCGAATCCAACAATCCCTGGCGCATCGCCCAGACCAACAGCATGAAGGCCGAGGCCGAAAAGCTCGGCTACCAGCTGGTCTATACGGATGCCGCCGGCTCGGCCGCCAAGCAGGTTGCCGACGTCAATTCGATGATCGCCCA
>CBFGOD010000440.1:0-3837 GCA_965650295.1 uncultured Shinella sp.
CTCCTTCGTTTCCGCGCCACGATCAGATAGGATTTCGCAGGAAAAAAGGCAAACTTTGCGATCGTGACCGCTCGCGCAGCCTCACGGGGTGCGCACGAAAAAGTGGTCGCAAGAAATATTCACGGCCGTTGAAACAACATGCTCCGCCTTTACGTAGAAGCCAGGGAAGCAACCAACCAATCGAGTCCGTCATGCCGCTCTATCGCCCCCCGCGCATCGCCCCATCCGAAATCACCCCCGAGCGCTGGTTTCTGAACCGGCGCGGCTTTCTGGCGGCTGCCGCCGGCGGTGCCCTTGCCGCGGCGGGAACACCGGCCTTTGCAGAGGCCCTGAAGGCCTCCAAGAGCCAATACACCGTCGACGAAAAACTGACGCCTGAAAAGGACGTGACGGGCTACAACAATTTCTACGAATTCGGCCTGGGCAAGGAAGATCCGGCGGCGAATTCGGAAAAATTCAAGCCGACGCCCTGGACGGTGAAGGTGGATGGGCTGGTCGGCAAACCGAAGGAATTCGGCCTCGAAGAGCTGCTGGCCATGCCGCTGGAGGACCGGGTCTACCGCATGCGCTGCGTCGAGGCCTGGTCGATGGTCATTCCCTGGGTCGGTTTTCCGCTCTCAGCCCTGCTCGACAAGGTGGAACCGCTGGGCGACGCCAAATACGTCGCCTTCGAGACGGTGGTGCGACCGGAGGAAATGCCGGGGCAGTCGGGTTACTTCCAGTCGTTGCCCTGGCCCTATGTCGAGGGACTGCGGCTCGATGAGGCCCGCCATCCGCTCGCCATCCTCGCTGTCGGCGTCTATGGCAAGACGCTGCCCAACCAGAACGGCGCGCCGATCCGTCTCGTCACTCCCTGGAAATACGGTTTCAAGGGCATCAAGTCGATCGTGAAGATCACGCTGACCGACAAGCAGCCACCCTCGACCTGGAACATTTCCGCGCCGAACGAATACGGCTTCTATGCCAACGTCAATCCGGAGGTCGACCATCCGCGCTGGAGCCAGGCGAGCGAGAACCGCATCGGCGAAGGCGGATTCTTCGGCGCCAACCGCCAGCCGACCCTGCCCTTCAACGGCTATGCCGACGAGGTCGCCGGCCTCTATAGCGGCATGGATCTGAGGGCGAACTACTGATGCTGCCCGCCCTGCCCCGCAAATACCACGCCGCCTCGATCTGGCTACTCTATGCCGCCGGTTTCCTGCCCGCGGCCTATGGCTTCTGGCTCGGCGCAACGGGGCGCCTGCCCGGCAATCCGGTGAAGGAATTCGAACACCTGCTGGGGCTCTGGGCGCTGCGCTTCCTCGTCGCCACGCTGGCCATTACGCCGCTGCGCGATCTCTTCGGCATCAACTGGATCCGCTACCGCCGGGCGCTCGGGCTTCTCGCCTTCTGGTACGTGCTGATGCATTTTTCGACCTACATGGTACTCGATCAGTACCTGAATTTTTCGGCGATCCTCGTCGATATCGCCAGAAGGCCGTTCATCACCATCGGCATGGCGGCCTTCGTGATGCTTATCCCGCTGGCGCTGACGTCCAACAATTGGTCGATCCGCCGGCTCGGGCCGCGTTGGGTGAAGCTGCACAAGCTGGTCTATATCATTGCCGCGGCCGGCGCCCTGCACTTCGCCATGTCGGTGAAGGTCGTGGGACTGGAGCCATGGACCTATATCGCCCTGGTGGCGGTGCTTCTCGCCTACAGGCCGATCCGGCCGATGCTGCGCGGGAAAAAGCGGGCACGATCGGATTCGGGCTTTCGGGGCGGCGAACGCTCGGCCTAGAGCATTTCCGGTGAACCCGATTCACCGGAAATGCTCTAGGATTTTGTTTTTACCGCATTATCCGACGCCGAAGCGAACTCGCTTCGGCTGGAAATGCTCTAGCGCCGGCTCTGCGCCTCCGCATCGTCTTTGACGACGAAGAATTTCGGGGCTGGCGCCGCTGACGCATCCGCTGCATTGCTGACAACACGGTTCCGGCCACCGCTCTTGGCAAGATAGAGCAGCCGGTCGGCCCGGCTGATGGCATCGTGGATCGTATGATCTCCCGCGGCCGTGACCGCGACACCGAAGCTCGCCGTGATGGCGCGGTCGATACCGATGCTTTCGAAATTACGCTCGGACAGAGCGAGACGAACCGTGTTTGCCAAGGCATGCGCATCCTGTAGACGGCAGTTCGGCAGGTAGGCGATGAATTCCTCACCACCGAAACGCGCGACAGCGACCTCCGGCCATGACAATGTCTGCAGTAACGCCGCCACTTCACGGATAACGTCGTCGCCCGCGGCATGGCCATAGCGGTCGTTTACCGATTTGAACCAGTCGATATCTGCAACGATGATCGCCGCGTCTTTCTTCGCGATGCGGCCGTTTTCTCCGATGAACTGCTCGAAGCCACGGCGGTTGAGAAGGCCGGTCAACGGGTCCTCCTCCGCCGCCTTCCGGTGCCGCTCGACAATGCGCAGCGCGACGGACGAGAGCGCCGTCAGGGCTAGGACAAGCGCGCCGATGGTCGATGTTATCTGCATGACATAGGCGTAAGCCGAACCGATGAATTCTCCCATCGCCAGTGTCCCGGCCATGATAAAGAAGACGATCGTGCGCACTGTCGTCTCAAGCATCACGAAAATCACGGCGCCCAGCAGGGCGCGATCGACCCAATTGCGCGGCCGGCGCCAGCAGGAGAGCATGGCCACCAGCATCAGCATGCTGCAGGCGATGTCGTTGATGAAGAGCTCATAGCGCAGGCTCCCCTCGATCAGAACCGCATAGGCCGTGCCCGTATAGGCGACCGCGGCAATCGCCAGACGCAGACCGACAAGCCGGGGCGCCTCGAAATGCGTGACGAGCCCGTGGCTATAGAACAGGAAGGCCGCGAGAAACGCCGCATCCGCCACCATGGCGACGACGGGCACCGGTACGATGACTTCCAGCAGCGGTGCGAGAAAGCCGAGCGCCGCGCAGAGATAACCGGCACCCCAGAAAAGGGCGGAGCGATTGCCGAAGCGGCCGACGACGAGAAACGCCACGCCGAACAGGGTGAGGACCACCGGCAGCAGGAATGCGAAGTTCTCGCTCATTGACCAGACTCGATTAAACTCTCGCGATTTTTAGGGGCAAGGCCTGAAAACTATGCCTAGGGACATGGTTTCCAAAATCTTGCACTCGCGGATTTCACGCCCCCGGATTTCAAGCAAAGAAAAAGCCGGACGCTGTAGCGTCCGGCTTCAAACCGTTCGGATCGAACGATCGTTCTTATGCGGCTTCGGCAGCTTCGGCTTCAGCAGCAACGCGGGCCTTGTCGGCTGCGCCCTTGGCGTCGACATCGCGTTCAACGAACTCGATGACGGCGAGCGGGGCGTTGTCGCCGTGGCGGTAGCCGGCCTTCATGATACGCAGGTAGCCACCGTTGCGGCTGGCGTAGCGGGTTGCGATCGCATCGAACAGCTTCGAAACGACAGCAACGTCGCGGATCTGCGAGATCGCCTGACGACGAGCGTGCAGGTCGCCGCGCTTGCCGAGGGTGACGAGCTTTTCGACGATCGGGCGAATTTCCTTCGCCTTCGGCAGCGTCGTTACGATCTGCTCATGCAGGATGAGCGAAGCAGCCATGTTGGCGAACATCGCCTTGCGGTGGCTGGCAGTACGGTTGAGTTTGCGACCGGAATTCTGGTGGCGCATCTCGGGTCTCCTTCACATGCAGGCTGCTGCCTGCCGTTTGATGGTTAGTATTGGTCTTCGTAGCGCTTGGCGAGATCTTCGATGTTCTCGGGCGGCCATGCCGGCACTTCCATGCCGAGGTGCAGGCCCATGGAAGCGAGAACTTCCTTGATTTCGTT
>CBFGOD010000441.1:0-3828 GCA_965650295.1 uncultured Shinella sp.
GCTGCCGCCGATGCCGCCGCTGCCAAGCTCGCCGCCGGCACGACCTTCGACGCTTTGGTGACCGACGAAGGCAAGACCGCCGCCGACGTGCTGCTGGGTGATTTCACGCAGGCGAACGTTCCCGACCAGAAGCTCGCCGAGCCGGCCTTCGCCGTTGCGGCGAACGGCGGCACGACGCCCGTCATCGACGGCACCTTCGGCCCGATCATCCTGCGCGTCACCAATATCCGTCCGGAAACCACCAAGACCTACGACGAGGTCAAGGAAGAGTTGCGCAACGAGCTGGCGCTCTCGGAAGCCGCCGACGGCATTCTCGCCGTGCACGACCGCATCGAGGACAGCCGCGCCGAAGGCCTGACGCTGGCCGAGGCCGCCGCCAAGAACAACCTCAAGGCCGTCACCGTCGAGGCCGCCGATGCGCAGGGCAACGACCAGAAGGGCGACGAGATCGCAGCCCTTCCGGAAAAGGCCGCCCTGCTCGGCGAAGTCTTCAAGACCGACGTCGGCACCGAAACCCAGCCGATCAATGTCGGCCGCGAAGGTTATGCCTGGTTCGAAGTGCTCGACGTGATCCCGGATCGCGACCGCACGCTCGATGAAGTGCGCGACCGCGTCGCCGCCGACTGGACGGCCGAGCAGCAGCGCCAGGCACTCGCCAAGAAGGCCGGAGAACTGGCCGAGCGCGTGCGCAAGGGCGGCGATCTCACCACCATCGCCAGCGAGCTCGGCCTGACCGTCGAAAACAAGACGGGCCTGCACCGCGGCGCACAGGACGCGATCCTCAGCCCGGCGACCATCGCCTCGGCGTTTTCCGGCCCGGTCGGCACGGTTGCCAACACGCCCGGCACGGATGGCGAAGGCCAAATCCTGCTGAAGGTGACGGAAGTCAATGCCGACGCGACGACCGATGCGCTGTCGAACGACGAACAGCAGATCGAAGCCGTCGCCCGCGCCAGCGGCGACGACATCCTCGACCAGATGGTGAGCGCGCTCCAGACGTCCTACGGCGTCTCGATCAACCGCACGCTCGCCGAGCAGAACATGACGCGATAAGGAGAAGGGAGCCGCATGTCCGACCTGAAACCCTTTATCGCCAAGGTCGCTGCCGGCAATGCGCTGGACCGCGAGGAAGCCCGCGGCGCCTTCGAGATCATCATGTCGGGTGCCGCCACCCCTTCGCAGATCGGCGGCTTCCTGATGGCGCTGCGCGTGCGCGGCGAGACCGTGGATGAGATTTACGGCGCCGTCGGCTCCATGCGCGCCCGCATGCTGCCGGTCAGCGTTCCCGCCGATGCCATGGATATCGTCGGCACGGGTGGTGACGGCGCCGGCACCTACAATATCTCGACGCTCGCGGCGATCATCGTCGCGGGTGCCGGCGTTCCGGTGGCCAAACACGGCAACCGCGCGCTGAGCTCGAAATCCGGCACGGCGGATGCCCTCTCCTGCCTTGGCGTAAAGCTCGATATCGGACCCGCCGAAATCGCCCGCTGCGTGCACGACGCCGGCCTCGGCTTCATGTTCGCCCAGCTGCACCATTCCGCCATGAAGCATGTCGGCCCGTCGCGCGTCGAACTCGGCACGCGCACGATCTTCAACCTGCTCGGTCCGCTCTCCAATCCCGGCGGCGTCAAGCGTCAGCTGCTCGGCGTCTTCTCGCCGCACTGGCTGGTGCCGATCGCCGAAGTGATGCGCGATCTCGGCTCGGAGAGCATCTGGGTTGTGCATGGCGAAGGCCTCGACGAGATTACCACCACGGGCACCACGAAGGTCGCCGCGCTCGAAAACGGCAAGATCCGCACCTTCGAGCTGACGCCGGCCGATTTCGGCCTGCCGCAAGTAGCACTTGACGATCTGCGTGGCGGCGACGGCGCGTACAATGCCGCCGCCCTGCTCTCCGTGCTCGGCGGCGCGCATATGCCCTACCGTGACATCTCGCTGGCCAATGCGAGCGCCTCCCTCGTCGTTGCCGGCAAGGCGGAGACACTGAAGGACGGCATGCGGCTTGCGACCGAATCGCTCGAAAGCGGCCGCGCCCGCACCGCGCTGGAACGTCTCGTTGCGGTTTCCAACGAAGCGCCAGCGGAGTAGGATTGGCCATGACCGATATCCTGAAGAAGATCGAAGCCTACAAGCTCGAAGAGATCGCCGCCGCCAAGGCGCGGGTTGCCCCTGCCGAGCTGCGCGCCCGCATCCGCGATCAGGAGCCGCCGCGCGGCTTCTTCGCCAGCCTCAAGGACAAGAAGGCCGACGGCCAGTTCGGCCTGATTGCCGAAATCAAGAAGGCGAGCCCCTCCAAGGGCCTCATCCGTCCGGATTTCGATCCGCCGGCACTGGCCAAGGCCTATGAGGCCGGCGGCGCCGCCTGCCTTTCCGTGCTGACGGACACGCCGAGCTTTCAGGGCGCACCCGAATTCCTGACCGCCGCCCGCGAAGCCTGCGCGCTGCCGGCGCTGCGCAAGGATTTCATGTTCGACAGCTACCAGATGCTGGAAGCCCGCGCCTGGGGTGCGGATTGCATCCTGCTCATCATGGCTTCGCTCAGCGACGACACGGCAAAAATGCTGGAAGACGCCGCCTTCTCGCTCGGCATGGACGTGCTGATCGAGGTGCATGACGAAGAAGAGATGGAACGGGCGCTGAAGCTCAAGTCCAAGCTCGTCGGCATCAACAACCGTAACCTGCGCACCTTCGAAGTCGATCTCGCCGTCTCCGAAAAGCTCGCCGGCATGGTGCCGGATGATCGCCTGCTCGTCGGCGAAAGCGGCATCTTCACCCATGCCGATTGCGCGCGCCTCGGCAAAACAGGCATTTCCACCTTCCTCGTCGGCGAAAGCCTGATGCGCAAGGACGACGTAGCGGCGGCGACCCGCGAACTGCTGACCGGCGCCCCCGGCATGCTGGCTGCGGAATAATGGTGGTCGAGAAATGACCGGGGAGGCCCGCACGCTCACCCATATCGGCGCCTCCGGCGAGGCGCACATGGTCGATGTCGGCGATAAGGCCGAGACCGTGCGCATCGCCGTCGCCGAGGGTTTCATCCGCATGGCGCCCGCGACGCTCGACCTCATTCTCAAGGGCGACGCCAAGAAGGGCGACGTGATCGGCACGGCGCGGCTTGCCGGCATCATGGCCGCCAAGCAGACGTCCAATCTCATCCCGCTCTGCCACCCGCTGATACTGACCAAGGTGACGGTCGATATCCGCGAGGATCGCGCCCTGCCCGGCCTGCGCATCGAGGCCATGGCAAAGCTCACCGGCCGCACCGGCGTCGAGATGGAGGCGCTGACGGCCGTCAGCGTCGCGTGCCTGACGATCTACGACATGGCCAAGGCGGCCGACCGCGAGATGGAGATCGGCGGCGTGCGCCTTGCCGAAAAGTCCGGCGGCCGCTCCGGCGATTACAAACGCAGAGATCCCTGATGTCCCTTCTCCCCGTTGCCGACGCCCTCGACCGCCTGCTTTCCGCGGCCAAGCCCACGCAACGGACGGAAAAGGTTTCGCTTCATGATGCAGACGGCCGCGTGCTGGCCGAAGACGTCGCCGCCCGCCTTACCCAGCCGCCCTTCGATAATTCCGCCATGGATGGCTACGCCGTTCGCCACGCCGATATCGCCGCGCTCGGGTCCATCCTCCAGGTCGTCGGCACCTCGGCGGCCGGCCATGCCTTCGACGGAACGGCCGGCCCCGGCGAGGCCGTGCGCATCTTCACCGGCGCACCGCTGCCCGCCTTCGCCGATACGGTGCTGCTTCAGGAAGACGCTGAAAAGCTGGACGGCGAGCGCATCCGCACCACTTTCCTGACGCCCAAGGGTCGCCACATCCGCC
>CBFGOD010000442.1:0-3822 GCA_965650295.1 uncultured Shinella sp.
GGTTATGAAGATCTGGCGCTCGGCGGCCGCCTCGATCGGCTGGCGCAGGCTGTCGATCTGGTCGGGATTGGACACGAAGAGTTCGATCGACTGCACGACGCCTTCGGAATTGAAGTAGAGCTGCGCCTCTTCGAGCGGCATGTAGATGATCGACGCATCATATTCCGACATGCCGATCTCGAAGATCGCCGAGACCGTATAGGTCTTCACGCGCGGATTGACGCCCAGCGGGGTCACGTCCCCTTCCGGTGCGACAAGCGTGATCTGCCCGCCGGCGCTGAGCCCGAGCTGCTCGGCCATGCGCGAGCCGATGGCGACGCCGCCGCCGGCAGCGAAGCCCACGAGGTCACCTTCCTTGATGTGGTCGGAGACGGATTTCATCTTGGCGAGGTCGTCGGCGCGAATGCCGCGCACAAGGGCGCCCGTACCGCCGCCGGCGGTGCCCTGTGCCAGCGTCTGGCCCTCCACGAGCGGAATGGCCATGGTAACGCCGGGAACAGCGGCAAGGCGTTCGGCGAGCTTGCCGTAATCATTCAGCGGAGTATCGATCGGCTGAATGATCATATGTCCGTTAATGCCGAGAATGCGTGAAATCAGCTCGGTGCGGAAACCGTTCATCACCGCCATGACAATGATGAGCGTCGCGACGCCCAGCATGATGCCGATGAAGGAAAAGCCTGCGATGACCGAGATGAAGGCTTCCTTGCGCCGGGAGCGCAGGTAGCGCCAAGCGACCATCCGCTCGAAAGCGGAGAACGGGCGGCTCTTCGTGAAGGCCCGGGCCTCTGTCGCCCCGCTCGCTGCGTCAGCCATGCTGTCTCCCTGTTCCCCCGGCGTGAATGCGCCGCATTAATTGCCGGATGTCAGGCGGTTGATCGCTGCCTCGATGGTCAGCGTCTCGCGCTCGCCGGTCTTGCGATCCTTGATCTCGACTTCGCCATTGGCAACGCCGCGCGGGCCGGCAATGACCTGCACCGGTGCGCCGATGAGGTCGGCGGTCGCGAACTTCGCGCCGGCGCGCTCGTCCTTGTCGTCATAGAGCACGTCGATGCCGGCATTCAGCAGCGCGGCGTAGATCGTCTCGCAGGCTGCATCGCAGGCGGCATCGCCCGACTTCATGTTGATGACGATGGCCTCGAAGGGCGCGACGGCCTTCGGCCAGATGATGCCGTTCTCGTCATGCGAGGCTTCGATGATCGCAGGCACGAGGCGCGTCGGGCCGATGCCATAGGAGCCCATGTGCACGGTGTGCTCCTTGCCGTCGGGACCCTGAACCTTGGCGCCCATCGCTTCGGAATATTTCGTGCCGAAATAGAAGATGTGGCCGACTTCGATGCCGCGCGCCGACAGACGCTCGCCTTCCGGGATCGCCTCGAAAGCCGGCGCATCGTGCATTTCCGACGTGGCGGCATAGCGCGACGTCCACTTGTCGAAGATCCCCTTGAGGCCGGCGACGTCGTCGAAATTCGTGTCCAGGCCGGGAATGTCGAAGTTCAGGAAGTCCTTGTGGCAGAAGACTTCCGACTCGCCGGTATCGGCGAGAATGATGAATTCGTGGCTGAGATCGCCGCCGATCGGGCCGGTATCGGCGCGCATGGGAATGGCGCGCAGGCCCATGCGCGAGAAGGTGCGCAGATAGGCTGCGAACATGCGGTTATAGGCATGCACGGCGCCTTCGCGGTTCAGATCGAAGGAATAGGCATCCTTCATCAGGAATTCGCGCGAGCGCATGGTGCCGAAGCGCGGACGGATCTCGTCACGGAACTTCAGCTGGATGTGATAGAGATTGAGCGGCAGATCCTTGTAGGACTTCACGAACGAGCGGAAGACGTCCGTGATCATTTCCTCGTTCGTCGGGCCGTAGAGCATCGGACGCTCCTGGCGGTCCTTGATGCGCAGCATTTCCTTGCCATAGGCGTCATAGCGGCCGCTTTCCTGCCAGAGCTCGGCGGATTGCAGCGTCGGCATCAGAAGCTCGACGGCGCCGGAGCGGTTCTGCTCCTCGCGGATGATCGCATTCACCTTGTCCAGAACGCGCTTGCCCAGCGGCAGCCAGGTATAGATGCCCTGGGACTGCTGCTTGACCATGCCCGCACGCAGCATGAGGCGGTGCGAGACGATCTCGGCTTCCTTGGGGTTTTCCTTGAGGATGGGCAGGAAGAAGCGGGAAAGGCGCATATCGGTTTCCGGTGTGACTGATCCGCCCTATTCCGGGAATCGGGCAAAATGACGTTGATTTTCACGCGTTCATAAACGCTTCGCCGACGGAAGGAAACCCGGCAGGTCAGGCCGGCCCATCGGCGCAAAGCACTGTCCACCGCTCTTGGCGGTTCGGCTAAATGTGGCAGAAAAATGAGGGCGCCAATAACAGAAATTGCGCATAGGTTGTCAATCGAAAAATTTTATTCCACTGTAGCAAAAATGCAAAAAAAGCGGATGACAACGCCCAACGTTTGGGCTAGTTTCAGGCCACAAAACAGGCAGGAAGTGCAAATTCCAGCCATTTTCGCGGTCAAGTCTTGGGAGGATCAGATCTTTGGCGCGCGCAGACGCTGCCACCGCACAACGGATAAAGATCACGCGATACCTGTAAAACAAGGCTTTCAGCCTTGTTTTTTTTTGCCTTTCGCCAAGCGCCCCTGCTCCAACGCGCATGTCCCGACGAAATCCGATCGATGAAAATCCGTGCGCAAGCCCCCTGCGACACTGCGCCTCACGTTACGCAAGCCTGACTCAGCGAAAACATGCCGATTTCAGGTTGCCGGACAGGCCAAAGCGGATTGTTGAACAAGTTTTTTGACGAAGCGTAAACAGAAGACTTTTTCGTCAAAAGCCGGAACCGCGAAATCCCTTACCCATGGGCCTTTCAAGGTCGTTAACCTTTGTGGTCGCGGCTATTCGTAGTTGGGGTAGAACTGCGGCAGCGAATCCAGCCCGTAGCCAAGGCGTACGGAAAGCACATACCAGATGCCGTAGATCACCGCGGAGACGAGCGTGGTGATCAGCACGATACGACCGCCGCGGAAGCGGGCCGGAGCGCTTTCCACTGAGCCGGGCACCACATCATTCGCCTCGGCCTGCGTCTTCAAGCCGAACGGCAGGACGGCGAAGAGCGTCAGCCACCAGACGATGAAGTAGACGGCGAAAATGGAAAACAGCTGCATGGAAAGGCCCTCGTGCGACAGCGGGTCTTTTACGCCGCTTGCTTGCGAAGTTCAAACGGCCAGATGGCGGCGTGCTGTCACACCTCTTCGAGTTCCACCAGCGTACCGCAAAAATCCTTGGGATGCAGGAAGAGCACGGGCTTGCCATGCGCGCCGATCCGGGGATTGCCGTCGCCCAGCACACGCGCGCCGCTTGCCACCAGTTTGTCGCGCGCAACGATGATGTCGTCCACCTCGTAGCAGATATGGTGGATGCCGCCGGACGGCGACTTTTCGAGGAAGGCGGCGATGGGCGATTTCTCACCCAGCGGCTCCAGCAGTTCCACCTTGGTGTTCGGCAGTTCGACGAACACGATCGTCACCCCGTGCTCCGGCAAGGCCTGCACTTCGGAAACCTTTGCGCCGAGCGTGTCGCGATAGGTCGCCGTGGCGGCAGAAAGGTCAGGCACGGCGATGGCGATGTGGTTGACGCGACCGAGCATGGCTTCTCCCTCCGTATGTTGCGCAAGCTGCCCCTCCCGCTGGCCGTCCTTCTCTTCACAAGAGAAACGAAGGTCCTGCCAGCCGGAAAAAGAACTGCCGGTCCGATCAGACCTTCGTCAGGAACACCGTGACGACAGGCTTCTTGCCCCAGATCTCGTTCGCCGTCGAGCGCACC
>CBFGOD010000443.1:0-3796 GCA_965650295.1 uncultured Shinella sp.
GAAATGCACGTTGTATTCCTTCACGCCCGTCGAGGACTGCACGAGGTTGTTGAGTGCAACGGTCATCGGCGTCGTGTCGGCGCCCGAGAAGGAGGCGCCGAACAGGAAGTCGTTCCAGATATTGGTGAACTGCCAGATGACCGAGACGACGATGATCGGACCCGACGACGGCAGCAGGATGCGGTAGAAGATCTGGAAGAAGCTCGCGCCGTCGATCTGGGCGGCACGCACCAGTTCCGTCGGGAAGTTCTCATAGTAGTTGCGGAAATAGAGCGTGGTGAAGCCGAGGCCGTAGATGATGTGTACGAAGGTCAGGCCCCAGATTGAGCCGGCAAGCCCCATCATGCCGAGAATGCGGGCCATCGGGATGAGCACGATCTGGAACGGGATGAAACAGGAGAGCAGCAACAGGCCGAAGAAGACGTTCGAGCCCTTGAATTGCCACTTCGTCAGCACATAGCCGTTCAGCGCGCCGATGATCGTGGAGATTGCAACAGCCGGCACGACCATCAGGATCGAATTGATGAAGAAGGGGCGAAGGCCCGTCGGCTGCACGCCGATCTGCGCCGTCGACCAGGCGGAGATCCACGGTTCGATCGTCCATTGCTGCGGCAAGTTCAGCATGCCGCCCTGGCGAATTTCTTCCAGCGGCTTCAGCGAATTCACCAGCATCACATAGAGCGGCAGCAGGTAATAGACCGCAAACAGGATGAGGGCGGTGTAGATCAGCGCGCGCGTCAGCTTGTTGTGCGAGATGACGTTGTCGGGATTGGAAACGCTCATCGGCCTTTGCCTCCGCGGATTTCGGAATAGAGGTAGGGGATGATGATCGAGAAGATCATGACCAGCATGATGATGGCCGAGGACGCACCGATGCCCATCTGGTTGCGGGTGAAGGTGTAGGAATACATGAAGGTCGCCGGCAGCTCGGTCGCCTGGCCCGGCCCGCCGCCGGTCAAGGCGACCACGAGGTCGTAGGCCTTGATGGCGAGGTGGGCGAGCACGACGAAGGCCGACAGAAAGACCGGGCGCATCAAGGGAATGATGATGCGGCGATAGATGGTCGAAGTCGAGGCGCCGTCGATCTGGGCCGCCTTGATGATCTCGTTGTCGACGCCGCGCAGGCCGGCGAGGAACATCGCCATGACGAAGCCGGACGACTGCCAGACGGCGGCGATGACAACACAGTAGATCGCGTAGTTGCGGTCCTTGATCCAGTTGAAGGCGAAGCTTTCCCAGCCCCAGAGATGCATGGTGTTCTCAAGCCCGATGCCGGGATCGAGGAACCATTTCCAGGCGGTGCCCGTCACGATGAAGGAGAGCGCCATCGGGTAGAGATAGATAGGCCGCAGAATGCCTTCCGCGCGGATCTTCTGGTCGAGCAGGATGGCGAGCGCCAGGCCCAGCACCGAGCAGATGATGATGTAAAGCGAGGCGAAGATCGCCAGATTCGAGATCGCCCGCCACCAGTGCGGCAGCGCCCAGAGCTTGGAATAGTTGCTCAGCCCCACGAAATTGTAGGAGGGCAGCATCTTGCTGTCCGTTAGCGACAGGAAGCCCGTATAGGCGATGAAGCCGTAGACGAAGACGAGCACGATGAGGAAACTGGGTGCCAGCACGAGCTTCGGCAGAAGCTCCTGCAGCCGGCTTCGGCTATCCATGGTCGATACCACCGTTGTTGTGCGGTTTAGCGCTTTATGGGCGATTGCCCCTCACCCTAACCCTCTCCCCGCAAGCGGGGAGAGGGGACTGGGCGGTGCGGCATTCTTCCTTCGCCCCGCTTGCGGGGAGAAGGTGCCGGCAGGCGTATGAGGGGCGAACCCCTCGGCACCTTATTACTTCGCGGCCTCGACGGCGGCCTTGAGTTCCGTCACGGCTTCCTCGGAGGAAAGCTCGCCGTTGAACTGGCGGGTCACGACGTCATAGATCGCGTTCTTGACGGAGGCCGGGTTTGCGTGGCCATGCGCCATGGAGCCGAACAGCGTGCCGTTGGTGTTGGCTTCCGCGAGGTCCTTGATGGCCTTCTTGCCGCAATCGTCGAAGGCTTCATCCGAGACGTCGGTGCGGGCCGGCGCCGAACCCTTGACCACGTTGAAGGCCGACTGGAAGGTCGGGCTTTCAATGGCGGATGCCATGGTCAGCTGGGCCGGAACCTTCTCTGCGGCGACCTTGAACATCGCGAACTGGTCGGAGTTGAAGGTGACCGAGCCCTGCGTGCCGGGGAAGCGCATGCAGACGAAATCGCCGCCCGGCTTCTTGCCGGCCTTGATGAATTCGCCCTTGGCCCAATCGCCCATGAACTGCAGGCCGGCCTTGCCCTCGATGACCATGGCGGATGCCAGGTTCCAGTCACGGCCCGAGAAGTTGTCGTCCACATAGGAGCGCAGCTTCGTCATGCGGTCGAAGGCTTCCTTCATCTGGGCGCCGCCCAGCGTGTCGGGATCGAGATCGATGAAGGCCTTCTTGTAGAAGTCGTTGCCGAAGGAGAGCACGACAGCGTCGAAGATCGTCGCATCCTGCCACGGCTGGCCACCATGGGCGACCGGCGTGATGCCCTGTTCCTTGAACTTGTCGAGCAGAGCGACGAGTTCGTCCCAGTTTGCCGGCTCCTTGCCGCCCGCCTTGTCGAGGGCCGCCTTATTGATCCACATCCAGTTGGTGGAGTGGACGTTGACGGGTGCCGCGATCCAGTGGCCGTCATACTTCGAGAATTGTTGCAGCGCGGTCGGGATTACCTTGTCCCAGCCTTCCTTGGCAGCGATCTCGTCGAGATTGCCGAGTGCGCCTTCCTTGGCCCAGTCGAGAATGTCGAAGCCGAGCATCTGCACGGCGGTCGGCGCGTTGCCGGCCGTAACGCGGGCGCGCAGAACCGTCATGGCTTCCGTGCCGCCACCGCCGGCAACCGGCATGTCGGTCCAGGAAATGCCCTTGGATTCGAGGTCCTTCTTCAGGACGTCGAGAGCGGCAGCTTCACCGCCCGACGTCCACCAGTGCAGAACTTCCACGTTTTCAGCTGCGCGAGCGGCCGTGCCGCCCAGGCCCATCAGCACCGCAATTGCTGCAGTGGTCGTCAGAAACTTGCGCATCGTATTCCTCCCGTTTGCAAGTTCGAGGGCGAGAGCCTCCTCCCGCCGATATGACCGAGCCCCTTTAGGGCGTCGGAATCCAGTCTATGGCTCAAAGCGCCGCGCCAATTTAAAACGTTGTAAATTTGCGGAGTCAAGTCGCCACGGCAGGGCACGGCAACAGTCTTTGAGATTGCGGTAAATTCAGGCGATTTCAGCGATTGCCGAAAATCATTGCGCTTTGTGCATTGCATTGCAAACGTTTTAAATTCTGTGCGACGCAAGATTGCCGAAGGGCGGGTCGCTCGATATGGTGCCGGAAATCGACGTCCCCCATCCGAAGAAGCCTGCCCGTGTCCCGCATCGAAAAGCCCGCCGACAATGAAACCGCCCGCAGCACGCTTCGAGCCAGCAAGCCGACGCTGAAGACGATCGCGGAACTGACCGGCCTTGCCATCACCACCGTGTCGCGCGCGCTCGGCAATGCGCCGCAGATTTCCGAGAGCACAAGGCGCCGCGTACACGAGGTGGCCGCCGAGATCGGCTACCTGCCGGATCGGGCCGCCCAGCGTCTCAAGACTGGCCGCACCAATGTGATTGCCGTGCTGCTCGATCCGCACGAGGAAATCCTGGGCTTCGGTACGTCCATCATGCATGGCCTGGCACGCGCGCTTCAGACGACGCCCTACCATCTCATCGTCACGCCGAACTTCCTCGACGGCAGCAATGTC
>CBFGOD010000444.1:0-3762 GCA_965650295.1 uncultured Shinella sp.
AAGAACGAGGGCATCATGCCCGGCGGTCTCAAGGTGCGCCGCCGCGCCAGCTCGATCCATGACAAGCTGCAGGAGGAGTGGCGTTCCAACAAGGCGAACCCGCTGCTCGCCAATGACTGGCTCTCCGTCTATGCCATGGCCGTCAACGAGGAGAACGCCGCCGGTGGCCGCGTCGTGACGTCACCCACCAACGGCGCGGCCGGCGTCGTGCCTGCCACGATCCGCTATTACCTGCATTTCCATGAGGATGCCGACCAGGACGGTATCAGGGATTACCTGCTGACGGCTGCGGCCGTCGGCGGCATCATCAAGCACAATGCCTCGATATCAGGCGCCGAAGTCGGCTGTCAGGGCGAGGTGGGCTCTGCCTCCGCCATGGCCGCCGCCGGTCTCGCCGCCGTGATGGGCGGTTCGCCCGAGCAGGTGGAGAATGCCGCTGAGATCGCGCTGGAGCACCATCTCGGCATGACCTGCGACCCCATCGCCGGCCTCGTGCAGGTGCCGTGCATCGAGCGCAATGCGCTGGGCGCCGTCAAGGCGGTCACGGCGGCGTCGCTGTCGCTGAAGGGCGATGGCCAGCACTTCGTGCCGCTCGACGCCTGCATCGAGACGATGCGCCAGACCGGCGTCGATATGAACGAGAAGTACAAGGAAACCTCCACCGGCGGCCTCGCCGTCAATGTGGTGGAGTGCTGACGATAGCGAAGGACCCCTCCCTAAATCCCTCCCCACAAGGGGAGGGACTTGATGCGGCACCCTCAGCATTTAAAAACGAGGCAGGCGTGTGCTGCCAGCCTTCCCCCCCCTCTTGTGGGGGAGATGCCGGCAGGCAGAGAGGGTCTTCTGTGGAGTGCGACGTGGCGGCCTCTTGACCCGGCCGCCGCAAGGGCGTTCAAAGAGCCATGGCCCTACATCTCATCAAACTCTGTGTCGGCGCTGACAGCATCGATGATCTGCGCGAATGGGTGTCCGAACGCTCGCTGATCGCGATCGCCGCGGGCATGGAGCCGCATTCCAGCCACATCACCCGCATGATCCCGAAACGCGATCAGGAGCTGCTCGACGGCGGTTCGCTCTATTGGGTGATCAAGGGGCAGGTGCAGGCCCGCCAGCGGCTGCTCGGCCTGAAGAGCTTTACGGATGTCGACGGCATTTCCCGTTGCGAACTGATGCTCGGACCTGAGGTGATCGAGACCGAATATCAGCCGCGCCGCGCCTTCCAGGGCTGGCGTTACCTCACCGAGGATGACGCCCCGCGCGATCTGAAGAATATGGGTGAGGGTTTAGCGGATCTGCCGCTGGAGCTTCGGCGCGAGCTCGCCGAACTCGGCCTTCTCTAGGCGTTACAGTCAGCGCAGGCGCATGCGCACCGGATAGCGTCGTTCGCTGACGTCCACATGCAGATGGATCCCGGCGGCCGGCTGGCCGGAGCGCCAGGCGCGGGCGCCGTGCGCCAAAAGCATGCCGACGAGATCCTTCGTCTTGTTGCGCGAACGACCCAATCCGATATCCGCGATCCGCATCGCTGCTTCGTGCAGCGGGTGGAGCGTGCCCTTCAGCGGCCGGCGCTTTTCGTCGCGCGCTGTGGTGGGAACATCGAAAAGGTTTTCGTTCATCGCCATGATCTGCCTCGTACGCAATACCTAACCGAGGGTGACAGAGCCGTTACACGGCGTCCGCCTGTCTTCCCCCGCAGCCATCGGTACGCAATACCTGCCGATGCCGTTGCGGGTTGAAGACGGTAGTCCTGAGACCGCGCCGTCAAGCGCGGTCCAATCTCGTTACTGCTGGCTGGCCCAGCAGGCAAAACCCTTGCGCTTCAGCACCTTGCAGGCTGCGGCTGCGCCGTTCTGGTTGTCGAAGCCGCCGAAGCGCGCGCGATAGAGTTCACCGCTGCCACTGTTGACGGCGACCGTGAAGGGCATTGCGCTGGAAAGCACCTTGCCGCCCGAATTCTTCGCCTTGGAAAGCAGTTCCTGCGCCTGGCCCTTGTCCGGCGTCGCACCGATCTGGATCACCCAGCCCGAGGGCGTGGATTCCGAAGCCATGGTGGCGGTCGTGGTCGAAGAGGTGGTCAGCTTGTCGAGCGTATCGCCGGTGTCGCCCTGTTCCGTCAGTTCTTCCGCTGGAACGGCACTTTCACGCTGAAGCTTGAGCGTTGCGGCAAGCGCACGCTTGCCGACGATCTCGTTTTCGCTCGTCGTTGCGGCATAGGCCGTTTCGATGCGGGCTTCGTTGTAGCGATAGGTCGGGATCGGGCCGTTTTCCGGCAGTTCCATGCCGCGGTTGCTGAGCGTGCCGCTCGCCGAAGCGGTGACGGCTTCGCTTGCAACATCTGCCGTCAGCGTCGGCGCGTCCTTGGTTTCGGCGATCAGGTCGCCACCGCCGCGGCGCGAGGCCTTCGGCATATAGGCCGCGATGAGCTTGCGCATCTGCTGGTCGCGGGCACCGCCCGAACGGCCACCGAGCACGACGCCGACGACGCTGCGGCCATCGGCAACGGCCGAGGTCACGAGGTTGTAGCCGGAAGCGCGGGTATAGCCGGTCTTGATGCCATCGACGCCGCGCACGCTGCCGAGCAGGCGGTTGTGGCCATTGATGGTCTGCTTGCCGAAGCGGAAGCTGCGGACCGAGAAATAGTCGTAATACTGCGGGAAATGCTGGCGCAGCGCGATGCCGAGGCGAGCCTGATCACGGGCGGTGGTAACCTGCGCCGTGTTGGGAAGACCGTTGGCATTGCGATAGGTGGTGCGCGTCATGCCGAGCGCACGGGCCTTCTGCGTCATGATGCGGGCAAAACGCTCTTCCGAGCCGCCGAGCATTTCGGCAAGCGCCGTAGAGGCGTCGTTTGCCGAGCGGGTGATCAGGCCGAGCATGGCCTGTTCGACGGTGATCGAATTGCCGGCGCGCACACCAAGCTTGGTCGGCGGCTCGCTCGAGGCGTTCTTGGAGAAGGGCACGCGAGTATCAAGACGGATCTTGCCGGCTTCGAGCGCTTCGAAGGTCAGGTACAGCGTCATCATCTTCGTGAGAGACGCCGGAAAACGCAGTTCGTCGGCGTCTTCGCTGTAGAGCACCTTGCCGGTCTTGGCGTCGATGACGATGCCGGCATATTTCGGAGAGGCTTCCGCAGGTGCCGCAAAGGCGACGGTGGTGACCATTCCGACCATCACCAGACCTTGCGCCACGGTGGCAACTGCCTGACAGGAGCGGGGGAGGAAATCGAGGAATACCGAACGGGACACTACGTTACTCTTCATTCTCGGATTGCAGATGGCGTTCGGATGGGAGGTTCCGGAACGACCGTTGGCAGCACAGTAGCGAGACAGCGTTACCAATCGGTTTATGATGAATCATTGGTTTCTCAGATCGACGCTATTTTATTGGCTGTTGGCGGCGGCGAGCGGGCGGCCGTTCTGAATGAGAGACTGGCCGAGATAGTCGCGTACGCGCGCCTCCATGGCCTGCCACTGCGGCAAAAGTCTGCTCGAAAAGCGATAAAGCACCGAAAGGTCGCGGCCGATGTGGATATCGCGCTGGCAATCGGCACTGGTCGATGGCGCGTCGTCTGCCGGCATCATGCAGCGCACGGCATAATCGGAGCCGTCGGGCAGCGTTCCGGTGAAGAAAACCTCGTTGCCGTAACCGGAATTGTCCTTGAGGTGGCGCAAGGTCAGCGCCGCCGGGCCGAGTTCCGTATGGCCATCGAAGAGGTGGCTGTAGATCGGCTCCAGACGCCCGGACATGTCCTTCGACATGGTG
>CBFGOD010000445.1:0-3759 GCA_965650295.1 uncultured Shinella sp.
AGGCCACATGCAGGCCCGGGGGTTAAGCAAAAGGAGGGTGCGGTCCTGTCTTTCGCTTGCGGGCCTGCATGCTGGCCGAGGCGGAACCTAGGCAAGCAAGCTGGCGCGAAGCTGGATGCTTTCACGTAACGTGATGTCACGTCCCGATCGCTAATTTGATAATTAATCCAAGGCCTGCAACGGCCAGAACACCACCCGCCCAAAGCCCGGCGAACCACAGGAGCTTCTTCGTCACGGAAGGCTTCGCCATCAGTGATACCCCTCTTCCGGATCGACCTTGCCGCGGAACACCCAATAGGCATAGCCGGTATAGGCGAGGATGACGGGGATCAGCACTATGGCGCCCACCAGCAGGAAGATGAGGCTCTCCTCGGGGGCCGCCGCCTGCCAGATCGTCAGCGAAGCCGGCACGATATAGGGGTAGAAGCTGATGCCGATGCCGGCGAAGCCGAGCACGAAAAGGCCAAGTGCGGCGAGGAAGGGGCGCGAATCGTGCTCCGTTCTCAGACCGTGCACCAGAAGCGTAAAGCAGCCGAGCACGAGGAGCGGCACGAGCAGGCTGAAGACCAAGGTCGGCCAGCCGAACCAGCGCTCGAAATAGAGCGGCTCGAGAAAGGGCGTCCACAGGCTGAAAACGCCCATGGCCAGGAGCGTGCCGATGCCGGCCTTCAAGGCATGGCCACGCGCACGGGCGGCAAGGTCACCGCTGGTCTTCATCACCAGCCAGGTGGCGCCCAGCAGCGCATAGCCGATGACGAGCGCAAGCCCGGTTGCGATGGAAAAGGGTGTGAGCCAATCCCACCAGCCGCCGGCATAGGCGCGGTTTTCCACGGGAATACCCTGCACCAGCGCGCCGAGCGCCACGCCCTGCGTAAAGGCCGCGACCATGGAGCCGCCGGCAAAGGCGATGTCCCAGAGGAATTCGCCACGCCGGGTGCGCCAGCGATATTCGAAGGCGACGCCACGGAAGATGAGGCCGAGCAGCATGAGGATCAGCGGCATGTAGAGCGCCGGCAGGATGGTGGCATAGGCGAGCGGAAACACCGCCATCAAGCCCCCGCCGCCCAGCACCAGCCAGGTCTCGTTACCATCCCAGACGGGCGCGACGGAATTCATCATCACGTCGCGGTCGTGCTTCTCCTTGAAGAAGGGAAAGAGAATGCCGACACCGAGATCGAAACCGTCTAGGACGACATAGGCGAGCACGGCAAAGGCGATGATGGCCGCCCAGATGAAGGGAAGATCAAGCGCCATGATGGTGGCTCCCGTTGTCGAGTGCGGCGGCGGGCGTGATGCCGGCGGAGCGGAGCGGCCCCTCGGCGAGATCGGGCATCGGATCGCGCGGCAAGCGGCCCATCAGACGCAGGATGTAGAAGGTGCCGGCGCCGAAGACGAGGAAATAGACGATAATGAAGGTGATCAGCGAGGTTGCCACGGCCGGCGCATCGATGGGCGCGACGGACTGGGCAGTCAGCAGGTGGCCATAGACCGTATAAGGCTGGCGGCCGACCTCCGTCGTCACCCATCCGGCGAGCACGGCGACGAAACCGGCAGGCCCCATGACGATGGCGGCGCGGTGCAGCCAGCGGTTTTCGCCGAGCGTGCCGCGCCAGCGACACCAGAGCGACCAGAGCCCAAGGCCAAGCATGGCAAAGCCGATGGCAACCATGATGCGGAAGGACCAGAAGACGACGGCGACCGGCGGCTGCAATTCCTTCGGCACCGTGTCGAGACCGGCAAGCGGCGCGTTGAGATCGTGTTTGAGGATGAGGCTCGACAGTTTCGGAATCTCGATGGCGTAATCGACGCGCTGCTCGGCGGAATTCGGAAGGCCGAAGAGGATGAGCGGCGCGCCGTCGGGATGGCTCTGATAGTGCCCCTCCATTGCCATGACCTTGACGGGCTGGTGCTCCAGCGTGTTCAGCCCGTGCATGTCGCCTGCGAAGATCTGGATGGGGGCGACGATGGCCGCCATCCACATGGCCATGGAGAACATCTTTTTCGCCCGCTTCGGCGCATCGCCGCGCAGCAGATGATAGGCACCGACCGCGCCGACGACGAGGGCGGTGGTGAGATAGGCGGCCAGCACCATGTGTACGAGGCGATAGGGGAAGGACGGGTTGAAGATCACCGCCCACCAGTCGGTCGGAACGAACTGCCCCGCCTCGTTCACGGAAAAGCCGGCGGGCGTCTGCATCCAGGAATTGGCGGCAAGGATCCAGGTGGCCGAGATCAGCGTGCCCAGGGCGACCATGAGCGTGGCGAAGAAATGCAGCTTCGGCCCGACGCGGTTGAGGCCGAACAGCATGACGCCGAGGAAACCCGCCTCCAGGAAGAAAGCGGTCATCACCTCATAACCCATCAGCGGTCCGATGACCGGCCCGGCCTTGTCGGAGAAGACGCTCCAGTTCGTGCCGAACTGGTAGGACATGACGATGCCCGAGACGACACCCATGCCGAAAGCGAGCGCAAAAATCGTCTTCCAGAAATTGAAGAGCGCGAAATAGACCTCGTCCTTCGTCCAGAGCCACAGCCCCTCCAGCACGGCGAGGTAGCTCGCGAGACCGATCGAAAAGGCTGGAAAGACGATGTGGAAGGAAACGGTGAAGGCAAACTGGAAGCGGGCAAGCAGCGTTGCGTCCAACTGTTCGAACATGGGCCACGTCCTTTCATCAGCCACCGCGCGCCTTCTCAAGCCCGCAGCCGCCGCAAAGGATGCGGTTTCGAACAGATAAAAGTCAATTCGGCGCACACGCCCACGTTGCCGCACCGCGACAATCGCCCGCGTGCGGCATTTCGCTCGGCGGCAAGGCAACAAAAAACCTCCGCCGAGGGGAACGGCGGAGGTTTGACAGGCCAGTCCTGGGGACCGAGGCAGAGAGAGGGGGCGCCTCGCGAGAGCTGGCCTATGGCCGCGGATCGTCGCGGTTAGTTGCGCGGCGCACCGTCGCCGTAGCGGTTGGCAGCCGGATCGACATAGTCGACCTTGCCCTGCGGGCCGCTGTTGCTGATCGAAGCCGTGGTGGTCTGGTCGATAACCGGCTTGCCGGCGTTCGGGCCGTACTGCTGGACGTCGGTGCGGCCGAAATTCGGGTTTTCAGCGAAAGCGGCACCAGCGGAGAGCGACAGGGCGGCGATGGCGATTGCAAACTTTTTCATGGTCTTAACCTTTCGAATGGGGAGGATCGGCCGACCGGACCTGCCGGTCGGCGAAGGGTCTGCGTGAAGTGTTGATTAACGGCCGGCGTAGGGAGCGCCGTCGCCGTAGCGGGTCGAGGAAATCGCAACTTCCTGGTTGTCGACAGCAGCCGCATCCTTGTGCGACTTGATCGAGGCCGTGGTGGACTGATCAACAGCCGGCTGGTTGGACTGGAGGTCCGTGCGGCCGAAATTCGGGTTTTCAGCGAAAGCGGCACCGGCGGAAAGCGACAGGGCGGCGATGGCGATTGCGAACTTGTTCATGGTCTTAACCTTTCGAATTTGGGAGGATCAGCCGACCGGACCTGCCGGTCGGCGAAGGGCCTGCATGAGGCGTTGATTAACGGGTGGCGTAGGGAGCGGCGTCGCCGTAACGAAGCGTCGACGAAGCGTCCTTGTTGGCGACGCGCTCTGCGGCATAGCTATTGCCCGACTTGATCGACGCCGTGGTGGTGTGGTCGACGGCGACCTTGCTGGTCTGCGGGAATTCGTTGGCGCCGAAGTTGGGGTTTTCAGCGAAAGCGGCACCGGCGGAAAGCGACAGGGCGGCGATGGCGATTG
>CBFGOD010000446.1:0-3750 GCA_965650295.1 uncultured Shinella sp.
TGAAGCCGAGCGCGACCAGCGCATAGACAGCGCCGACCGTGATCCCGGACAGGAGAAATTGCAGGAGTTCGGGCATGGATGCCTCCGCTTCGCGCACGACGGTATCCGCCGGCCCGCGCCTTGAAGACGCGGGCCGGCAGGCTCGATTACTCGACGATCTTCCAGCCGCCCTTTTCGATCTCAAGCATGCGGAAGGCCGAGAGGTCGAGGCCGAGATGATCCTCGGCCGTCATGGTGACGGTGCCCGTGGTGCCCACGAGACCCTTGGTGCCTTCGATGGCATCGCGGATATTCGACGGCTCGGCGCTGCCGGCACGCTTCAGCGCATCGACGAGGATGCGCAGCGCATCATGGGCATAACCGCCGAAGGTCGAGACCGGCTTGCCGGTCGCCTTCTCATAGGCTTCCTTGTAGGCGTTGACGACGGCGCGCTGCGGATCGCTTTCCGGCAGCAGCTTTGCGACGAGCAGCGCCGTGCCCGGCAGGCGCACGCCTTCGGCCGCTTCCGCGCCGGCAAGCTCGATGAAACCGTCAGAAGCCACCCCATGCGACTGGTAGAGCGGCAGGCCGACGGCGAGCTGGGCATAGTTGCGCGTCACGATGGCCGGTCCCTGGCCGAAACCGGGGTTCAGCACGGCCTGGATGCCCTCCTTGCCCTTGATATTGGTGAGCTGCGGCGTCATGTCGGCGTCAGTCGGCCCGTAGGTCTCGTCGGCCAGTACCTCGATGCCGTAGTCGCCGATGATGGCGAGGCACTGCTTGTGCATGGAGGCGCCGAAACCATCGGAGCCGGAAATCATGCCGATCTTGGTGATGCCGTTCTTCTTCATGTCTTCGAAGATTTTCGCGCAGGCCATGCGGTCGGTGTGCGGCGTCTTGAAGGTATAGGGTTTTACCGGATCGATGATTTCGATGGCACCGGCGAGTGAGATGAAGGGCACTTCGGCATCCTCGAAGACCGGGATGATAGCCATGGAGGTGCCGGTCGTCGTACCGCCGATCACCGCCACCACTTCGTCGTCTTCGACGAGGCGCGTGGCGAAGGTGCGCGCCTTGTTCGGGTCACCGCCGTCATCATAGATGACGAGTTCCAGCTTCTCGCCGTTGACGCCGCCGGCCGCGTTGATCTCCTCGACCAGCAGCTTCAGCGTCTTGGCCTCGGGATCGCCGAGGAAGGATGCCGGGCCGGTTTCCGAGACGGTCGCGCCGATCTTGATATCAGCGAGTGCGGGTGCTGCAAGGCCCAGGACGAGCGCAAGCGCGGTGGTGGTAAGCGAAAATTTCATGTCGGTTTCTCCTCCCAACAAAGACAAAGGATTAAAACGAAAACTCCTCTCACGCCGCCGCGGGGCGGCGCCACATGACCACGCGGAACCGGTTGGCGACAAAAGCCGCATCCGTCAGGCTGGCATTGCCGGCCGGATTGGCACCGGTGACGTGGAAATCGCTGAAGGCGGCGCTCTGGTTGACATAGATGCCGCCGGTCAGGTTGACCGAAAGATTGACACCCGCCTCTGCGAACCGGTCGGCGGCGGCAAGGATCTGCGCCTCGTCGGTGGCGTAGAGGGCGGCGGTGATCGCGCCTTTGCGCTCGGCCAGTTCAGCCGCGCGGCTCACGCCATCGGCGACGTCGTCGACCGCGACGACAAAGGCGATGGGGCCGAAGCGTTCTTCCGCATAGGTTTCGCTATCGGCCGCATCGACGGCGAGGATCAGCGGTGTCGCGGTGCGGGCATCATCGAGGCCGTCAATCGGCGCGGAATCGCGCACCAGACGACCGAGCGAGCGAACGGTGGAAATACGGGCGAGCGTCACGGGATTGGCGATGGCGCCGCAGACGCCGGCTGCGCGGGCCGGATCGGAGAGCAGCTCATCGACGGCAGCGGAGATACCGGACACCACTTCGTCAAAACTCTTATGCCCCTCATTCGTCTCGATGCCGCCGCGCGGGACGAAGATATTCTGCGGGGCCGTGCACATCTGGCCGGAATAGAGCGATAGCGAAAAGGCGATATTGCCGCACATGCCGGCGAAATTGTCGGTGGCGCCGATGACGATGGAATTGACACCCGCCTCTTCGGTATAGACGTCGGCGCTCCCGGCATTGTCGCGCACCCATGCGCCAAAACTGTTGGAACCGGTGTAATCGACGATAGCGACGGCAGGGTGCTGCACAAGGTTCTTGGTGATCTCCGAACCGGGCGCATCGGCGGCGAGCAGCACGATATCGGCGGCAAAGCCTTCTTCCACCAGCACCTGCCTGATAATCTCGACGGTGATGGCAAGCGGAAGGATCGCAGCGGGATGCGGCTTGACGATGACGGTGTTGCCGGTGGCAAGGCTGGCGAACAGGCCCGGATAGCTGTTCCAGGTCGGGAACGTGTTGCAGCCGATGACGAGCGAAACGCCGCGCGGCACGATGCGCCAGTGCTTTTCCATGACGATGGGCTCGCCCTTGCCCTGCGGTTTGGTCCACGTCGCGGTTGCCGGCGTGCGGGTCATCTCGGCATAGGCATAGGTAACAGCTTCGAGGCCGCGATCCTGCGCATGCGGGCCGCCGGCCTGGAAAGCCATAGCGAAGGCCTGGCCCGTCGTGTGCATAACGGCATTGGCCATTTCGAAGCTGCGCGCATTGAGGCGGGCGAGGATCTCGAGGCAGATGCCGACGCGGGTTTCCGGCGCGGCAGCGGCCCATTGCGGCGCGGCGGCACGCGAGGCCGAGACAAGCATGTCCACGGAGACCGCAGGATAGGTGATGCCGAGGGAAGGTCCGTAAGGCGAGACTTCCGCTCCAACGGTGCCTTCGGAGGGATGATCGGTGAGTGTGAAGGACCGGCCAAGGCGCGCCTTGTAGGCCGCAAGACCGTCGTCCTTGGCCGTCTCACCATAGATCTTGCCGCTCGGCACCTCGGGATAGGCGGACCAGAAATCGCGCTTGGCGGCGGCCTGCAAGGCGGCGTCCAGCGTCGGGCGATGGCGCTCGAAAAGTGCGGTCATGATCTGTCCTCCCAGTCAGTGCTTTTATAATTGACTGACCGGTCGGTTTATGCAAGAGTTTTTTTTACGGTCGCCGCTGGGAAGGGCGACAGGGAGGAAAAATGTCCAATTCCGACACCATTCTGTCGGCGCTTGCCGATGGCGTTCTCACCCTCACGCTGAACCGCCCCGACAAGCTCAACGCCTTCAACGACGAGATGCATCTTGCGCTGCGCGCCGGCTTCGAGCGGGCGCACACGGATGACGCCGTCCGTGCGGTGCTGCTGACCGGTTCCGGCCGCGGCTTCTGCGCCGGGCAGGATCTCGGCGACCGCGACCCGAAGAAGGGCGCGCCGGATCTCGGCCATACCATCGAGACCTTCTACAATCCGCTGCTGCGCCTGATCCGCAGCCTCGAAAAGCCTGTTATCTGCGCCGTCAACGGTGTGGCTGCCGGCGCGGGCGCCAACATCGCCTTCGCCTGCGACATTACCTTTGCCGCCCGCTCCGCCCGCTTCATCCAGGCCTTCGCCAAGATCGGCCTTGTGCCGGATTCCGGCGGCACCTGGAGCCTGCCGCGCCTGATCGGCGAGGCCCGCGCCAAGGCGCTGGCGCTGACGGCCGAACCGCTCGGTGCGGAAACCGCCGCCGACTGGGGCCTGATCTGGCGCGCCGTCGATGACGACAAGCTGATGGAAGAGGCAAGCGCGCTCGCCACCCGCCTCGCCGCCGGCCCGACACGCGGCCTCGGCATGACGAAACGCGCCATCCAGG
>CBFGOD010000447.1:0-3726 GCA_965650295.1 uncultured Shinella sp.
GCCTCGCGCAAACAGCTCGACATCATCGGCTTCCTGTTCCTGGCGGCGGCGACCGGTATCGGCGGCGGCACGCTGCGCGACGTCATTTTGGGCGCAACGCCGGTCTTCTGGGTGGTGAACCCGACCTATCTCATCGTCTGCGTGGCCGTCGCCCTCCTCGTTTTCGTGCTCGCGCACCGCATCGAGTCCCGTTATCGCCTGCTGCTCTGGCTCGACGCCATGGGCGTGTCGGCCTATTGCGTGATGGGGGCGGCCAAGGGCTACGCGGCCACGAACTCGCCGACCGTCGCCATCACGACCGGCGTGCTGACGGCAAGCGTCGGCGGCATCATCCGCGATCTCCTGGCAAACGAGCCCTCCGTCCTGCTGCGGCCCGAGGTCTATGTGACGGCGGCGCTGATCGGCGCGGCAGGGTTCACGGCTGCAACGGTTGCCGGCGCACCGCTCTGGCTCGCCTCGGCCATCGGCATTGCCGCAGCCTTCGCGGTGCGCGGCGGCGCGCTGCGCTTCGGCTGGCGCTTCCCGGTCTACAAGCCCCGGCCGGGGCGGCATCCCGACGATGTGATGTGAAAGGTCTCAGTCCTTCCTGCAAGGACGCAGGCGGATGATCACGTCGACATTGGCGATTTCCATGCCTTCCGGGGGCTCCGGCAGGTTGTCGATCGCGATGTTGCTGACGGGGATGTCGAGAACGCGGTTTTCACCCTCGACAAAGAAATGGTGGTGATCCGAGATATTCGTGTCGAAATAGGTCTTGGAGCTTTCGACGGCGAGAACGCGGATCAGGCCCGCCTCGGTGAACTGGTGCAGCGTGTTGTAGACAGTCGCAAGCGACACCGGCACGCCGGCGGTCACCGCCTCTTCGTGCAGTTCCTCGACGGTCAGGTGACGGTCGCCCTTGGCGAAAAGCAGGTCGGCGAGTGCCACGCGCTGGCGTGTCGGGCGTAGGCCGGAATGGCGCAGGCGCGTTTCGATGGGCATCTCGTGTGCATGCGTCATGGGCGACGGGTCCGCTTGGCTTGGCCTTGAACAACTATCTTGAACTTTCGATATAACTTTAGCGGAAGCGGGATTCAATAGGCATGCGGCATCGACAAGGCGCGCAACATGCGGAAAAACCGGGGCCTTTGCTTCGGTCTTGCCACTTTGCACTGGCTGTGACCGCTGGCATCATGTATGCGGACAGCGGAATAGACGTCTTATCCAGACAGGGTAAGGCAAAAAAATCGGGGCGGCCGGGATGCTTCAAATCGTATCCGTCCTCCGCTAAATCTACCGCTGGACAAGCGTGTACAAGACCGGGGATGAAACATTCAGATGACGACCAGGCAATCCAGCTACAACTACGAGGAAATTCTGTCCTGCGGCCGCGGCGAGCTTTTCGGCCCCGGTAACGCGCAGCTTCCTCTGCCGCCGATGCTCATGGTCCACCGCATCACCGACATTTCCGAAACGGGCGGCGCCTTCGACAAGGGCTATATCCGCGCAGCCTATGACGTGAAGCCGGACGACTGGTACTTCCCGTGCCACTTCCAGGGCAATCCGATCATGCCGGGCTGCCTCGGCCTCGACGGCATGTGGCAGCTCACGGGCTTCTTCCTCGGCTGGCTCGGCGAGCCCGGCCGCGGCATGGCGCTGTCCACCGGCGAAGTGAAGTTCAAGGGCATGGTCCGTCCCGACACCAAGCTTCTCGAATACGGCATCGACTTCAAGCGCGTCATGCGCGGCCGCCTCGTGCTCGGCACGGCGGATGGCTGGCTGAAGGCCGATGGCGAAACCATCTATCAGGCGACCGACCTGCGCGTCGGACTGTCGAAAGACAAGGACGCCTGAGGGCGCCGCGCGCCACAAGAAGCCTGAGGCGGCGTCAGCGCCGCCTTCACCACGAGATGTTCAAGAAAAGGGCAGGAATATGAGACGGGTAGTTGTCACGGGTCTGGGGATCGTATCCTCTATCGGGAACAACGCGGACGAAGTGACGGCGTCGCTGCGCGACGCGCGCTCCGGCATCAGCTTCAGCCAGGATTTTGCCGACCACGGCTTCAAGTGCCAGGTCTGGGGTGCGCCCAATATCGACACGACCGAACTCGTCGACCGCCGCGCGGCCCGCTTCCTCTCGCAGGGCGGCTCGTGGAACCACGTCGCCATGAAGCAGGCGATCGCCGATTCCGGACTGGAAGAAGCAGACTACGCTGCCAACGAGCGCACCGGCATCATCATGGGTTCGGGCGGTCCGTCCACCCGCACGCTGATCGAAGCGGCCGAGATCACGCTCAAGAACAATTCGCCCAAGCGCATCGGCCCGTTCGCCGTGCCGAAGGCCATGTCCTCGACGGCGTCGGCCACGCTCGCCACCTGGTTCAAGATCCACGGCGTCAACTATTCCATCTCCTCGGCCTGCTCGACCTCGGCGCACTGCATCGGCAATGCCGCCGAGATGATCCAGTGGGGCAAGCAGGACATCATGTTCGCCGGCGGTCACGAAGACCTCGACTGGACCATGTCGAACCTGTTCGACGCCATGGGCGCCATGTCCTCCAAGTACAACGACACGCCTTCTACAGCTTCGCGCGCCTATGACGTGAGCCGTGACGGCTTCGTCATTGCCGGCGGCGCCGGCGTTCTGGTTCTCGAAGAGCTGGAACACGCCAAGGCCCGCGGCGCGAAGATCTATGCCGAAATCGTCGGCTACGGCGCGACCTCCGACGGCTACGACATGGTCGCCCCCTCCGGCGAAGGTGCCATCCGCTGCATGCGCCAGGCGCTCGCCACCGTGAAGGGCGATGTCGATTACATCAACACGCACGGCACCTCGACGCCCGTCGGCGATTCGAAGGAAATCGGCGCGATCCGCGAAGTCTTCGGCGACAAGATCCCGCACATCCAGTCGACCAAGTCGCTGACGGGTCACTCGCTGGGCGCTGCCGGCGTGCAGGAATCGATCTACGGCCTCCTGATGATGCAGGCCGGCTTCATCGGCGAAAGCGCCCATATCACCGAGCTCGATCCGGAATTCGACGGCGTGCCGATCGTGCGCAAGCGCATCGACAATGCCAAGATCGACACGGTTCTCTCGAACTCCTTCGGCTTCGGCGGCACCAACGCCACGCTGGTCTTCCAGCGCCACAACGGATGAACGGCATGACGGGGATCATGAACGGCAAGCGCGGCCTCATCATGGGGGTCGCGAACAACCACTCTATCGCCTGGGGCATCGCGCAGAAGCTCGCCGGCGCGGGCGCCGAACTCGCCTTCACCTACCAGGGCGAAGCGCTCGGCAAGCGCGTGAAGCCGCTGGCCGCCGAGCTTGGCTCCGACTTCGTCATTCCCTGCGATGTCGAGGACATCGCTTCGGTGGATGCCACGATCGCGGCGCTCAAGGAAAAGTGGGGCAAGCTCGATTTCGTCGTGCACGCCATCGGCTTTTCCGACAAGAACGAGCTGAAGGGCCTCTATGCCGATACATCGCGCGACAATTTTTCGCGCACCATGGTGATCTCCTGCTTCTCGTTCACGGAAATCGCCAAGCGCGCCGCGGACCTGATGACCGACGGCGGCGCGATGCTGACGCTGACCTATGGCGGCTCCACGCGTCTCATGCCGAACTACAACGTCATGGGCGTTGCCAAGGCGGCTCTCGAAGCCTCCGTGCGCTATCTTGCCGGCGACTACGGTCCGCAGGGCATCCGCGTCAACGCGATCTCCGCCGGCCCGATCCGCACGCTG
>CBFGOD010000448.1:0-3722 GCA_965650295.1 uncultured Shinella sp.
GCACCATGCTGACGCTGAGCGGCGAGTACCAGCGCAAACATTGCACCGCCTGCTCCTATTTCGGCTTTCCCGGTGTCTTTGCGGATGGCTCGCCGACGGATTTCCCCGTCTCGTTCAACTCGGCGACCAACTGGAGCCGCCAGACACGCACGCGCACCAATCTGTCTGCGACGCTCGACCATGAATTTGAAAACGACTGGAAGGGCTCGATCACCGTTTCGCGCACGTCCGACAACAACGACCGCACCTATGGCTGGTTCTCAGATAACGGCCTGGCCGATCCCGTGACCGGCCAGGGGGCGTCGCTCTGGCTTGCCAAATGGCCGATCCCCAAGACGCAGCTTGCCGTCGACGCCAATATTTCCGGTCCCTTCGAACTGATGGGCCGCGAACATGATCTCGTCCTGGGCTTCAATGCGTCGCGCACACGGGCCGACTACACGATGTATCCGCTCTGGGTCGTACCGGGCTACGACCCTACGGTTCCCGACGTGTTCAACTGGGATGGCGACATGCCGGAACCCGACTGGGTCTCGACCGGTGAACGCCGCTTCCTGGAGCGGCAGGCCTCTCTCTACGGCGCGACGCGCCTCAAGCCGACCGACGACCTCTCCGTCATCCTCGGCTCGCGTCTCACCTGGTTTGATCAGAAAGCCTCCTACGACTATGTCGAATGGGGCCTCTATCCCGACAACATGTCGGAAAAGGGCAAGATCATCCCCTATGCCGGCGTCGTCTATGATCTGAGCGACAATCTCTCGGCCTATGCGAGCTATACCAGCATCTTCCAGCCGCAGCAGAACCAGACGGTCGAAGGCATGGTGCTCGATCCGCTGACCGGCAACACCTACGAAGTGGGCCTGAAAGGATCGTTCTTCAACGATCGCCTGAACGCCGGCGTCTCGCTGTTCCAGAGCAAACAGAACAACTATGCGGTTCTGGACGGGGACAAGATGGCGCCCAACGGCGACAACGCCTATGTGGCGGCCGATGGCGCGCGTATCCGCGGTATCGAATTCGACCTCTCGGGCGAAATCCTGCCGGATTGGCAGGTGCAGGCGAGCTACGCCTATGTCAGCCCGCACATGCCCGACGGTTTCGATCTCAATGTCGGCCTGCCGCGGCATACCGCAAAGCTCTTCACCACCTATCGTCTGCCGGGCGACTGGGAAAAGCTGACGATCGGCGGCGGCGTCCGCTTCGAAAGCGAAAGCAGCTTCGTGGCGCGCGGCACCTTCGCCAAGCCGGTCTATTCGGTACAGGAGAGCTTCTTCATCGTTGATCTGATGGCAAAGTACGACTTCAACGAAAAGACATCCGCCGTGCTGAACATCCGCAACCTCTTCGACAAGAAGTACTATTCGAGCACCAACGTCTACAGCAACTTCTATGGTGAGCCGCTCAACGCCTCGTTCTCCCTGAGCTACAAGTTCTGAAGGCACGCGTGGCGGGCCGGCTCTGCCGGCCTGCTGCGATTGGTCGATTGCCGATGCGCTTCGTTCACGCTCTTTTTCGCCACGCCGCCCGCGCGCACCTTTGCGCGCTGGTGGCTTTCGCGCATCCTGCCGCATCCCGCGATGCTTTCCCGATCGAGGTCAACCATGCCCTCGGCACGACGCGGATCGAGCAGCCGCCGGAACGTATCGTCACGCTCGGCTGGAACGGGGACGACATCCTGCTCAGCCTCGGGAGACGTCCCATCGGCATTGCACGATATGGATTGTTCGATGAGGGTGTGCCTCCCTGGAACCCGGAGCTCCTGCAAGCCCCGCGCCCGACGCTGCTCGACGACAGCCAGCTGGATTTCGAAGCCGTCGCGGCCCTGAAGCCCGATCTCATTCTCGCCGTTCGCACGGGCATGGGCCGGCTGCAATGGCAACGTCTCTCACGCATAGCACCCACTATCGCCTATCGCTCCGGCCCATGGAAAGCCGATTGGCGCGAGCAGACACGTCTGACCGGTGAAGCACTGGGAGAGAAGGCAAAAGCGGAGGCTCTCATCGGCGCCACGGAAACATCCTTGCAGCAGATGGCGACCGAGCACCCCGAACTGAAGGGCAAGACCTTCATCTTCGGCGCCGTTTTCCGAGCGGACAAATCGCTCGGGATCTATTTCGACGGGGATCCGCGCGTCGCAGCCTTGCTGGAACTCGGCCTTCTCATGCCCGAGAGCATCAAGGCACTTGCCCGGCAAAATCCAGCCCAGCGCGCAGTCGCCGTCAGTTTCGAAGCGATCGACACGCTCGACGCCGACATCCTGATCGTCTGGTACCAACCCGGTGCACGAGCCGAAGCCGAAAACGATCCGCTGTTCCGCCGCTTCGGGCCGGTGCAGCGCGGCGCCTATGTGCCGCTCGATGATCCCGCCGCCATCTGGGCGACCTCAGCCCTCAGTATTCGTTCCATCCCTTATGGCATGCCGGCCTTTCTCGGGCAGCTCGCCGAGGCTGCGCGCCATGCGGAGAAGACACGATGACACCAACCCCGCCCTACGAGGCCATCGTCCTGTCAAGCGAACGCCTCGGCCGCTCGATGCAGCGCCTGACGCTCGGCAGGGGAAATCTCGCATCCTTCGAGACGACCGATATCCCGGACGAGTTCGTCTGGCTTTCCTTTCCCACGACCGCGGATGCGGATGAGAAGGGACGTTACTACACGATCCGCCGCTGGGATGTACAAAAGCACGAGCTTCTCGTCGATTTCGTCCTGCACGCGGATGGTATCGGCACGGATTGGGCACGGCAGGCAAAACCGGGCGACGCGATCCGCTTCTACCAGCCGCGCGCCCGCTACAGTCCTCCTGCCGATCGGGACTGGACGCTGCTGCTTTGCGATCTGGCGGGCCTGCCCGCCGCCATGCGGATCGTTGAAGAGGAGACTGCGAAAAGCCCGATAATCCTCCATGCGGAAATTCCCCATGCCGGTGACCGGCAAACCCTTCTTTCACCGGCACATGTTTCGCTGACATGGCACGAGAAGCCAGATCCGCACGCCTCTCCGACAAGGCTTGCCGAGATCGCAACCTCCATAAACCTGCCATCGGCACCCGGTTACATCTGGATAGCCGGTGAAGCGACCGCAGCTGCGGCCAGTCGGCGGCATTTTCGCGAGAATATGGGCATCCCCAAGGAGCGCATCACCGCCATCGGTTACTGGATCGCCGGACAGGTGCGCGGATGACGCAGGCGCATGCCATTCCGGCAAACAGACCGAACGTCTTCGGCGACACAGGCCGTTTGACGATGGCCGCCATCGGCCTTGCACTGCTGACGGGCCTTGGACTTGGCAGCCTTGTGCTCGGGGTCCGCTTCATCCATCCGTTCGCGGCCATCGACGCCTTTCTTTCCTACGACCCGCACAATGCCGAGCACCTGATCGTGCGGGATTACCGCCTTCCGCGGGCTTTGCTTTCGGTTCTATGCGGCGCGGCATTCGGCGTGTCGGGCGCTCTGATCCAGGCTGCGACCCGCAATCCGCTGGCCGATCCGGGGATCCTCGGTGTCAACGCGGGTGCGGCGTTCTTCGTGACGCTGGCAGTGGGCGTGCTGGGCTGGCAATCCGTCGAGGCATATCTGTGGGCGGCCTTCGCCGGGGCGATCGTCATCACCCTTCTCGTTTACGGGTTGGGCGCGGCCGGACGGGAGGGGGCGACACCCGTGCGGCTGGTGCTGTCGGGAGTAGCACTCTCCGCCGTGCTCGGCGGCATAAGCTCGACGGTGACA
>CBFGOD010000449.1:0-3712 GCA_965650295.1 uncultured Shinella sp.
GTCCGTGCTGCCGGCGTGTTATATTCACATAAGCATCACATATCCGAACAGATAGTTATTGACTTGTTATACCAGTTGGGAAATATAGGCCCATGCCGGGCGACCGGTGGAGGAAGTTTCGGCCCGACGACCTTGTCGAGGCCATTCGTATTTTGGAGGTCTTCGATGACATCGATCGCGTTGTTCGGCGCTGGCGGCAAAATGGGCTATCGGCTGGCCAAGAATCTCAAGGGTTCGCGCTTCGACGTCCGCCATATCGAGGTGAGCGACGCCGGCAAGAAGCGTCTGTCGGACGATCTCGGTCTCTCCTGCGTCTCTGCCGATGAGGGGCTTGATGGCGCCGATGTCGTTATCCTCGCCGTGCCGGATACGGCGATCGGCAAGGTCGCGGCCGGTATTGCCGACAAGCTGAAGCCGGGCACGATGGTCGTGGCGCTCGATGCCGCCGCGCCGTTTGCCGGCCACCTGCCGGAGCGCGCGGACCTTACCTATTTCGTCACGCATCCCTGCCATCCGCCGATCTTCAACGACGAGACGGACCCGGCCGCCAAGCGCGATTTCTTCGGCGGTATCGCCGCGAAGCAGCATATCGTGTCCGCCCTGATGCAGGGTCCGGAAGAGGCTTACGGTCTCGGCGAGGAGATCGCCAAGGTCATCTGGGCGCCGGTCATGCGCTCGCACCGCGTCACCGTCGAGCAGATGGCGCTTCTGGAGCCTGGCTTGTCCGAGACGGTCTGCGCCTCGCTGCTCGTCGTCATGCGCGAAGCCATGGATGAGTGCGTGCGCCGTGGCGTTGCCAAGGAAGCCGCCCGCGACTTCCTGCTTGGCCACATGAACGTGCTCGGCGCGGTCATCTTCGAAGAGACGCCCGGCGTGTTCTCCGATGCCTGCAACAAGGCCATCGAGTTCGGCAAGCCGGTTCTGATGAAAGACGACTGGAAGCGCGTGTTCGAGCCCGCGGAAATCGCGGCCAGCATCCAGCGAATCACCTGATTTTCGGGCGGGCATTGCCCGCCGCGTCCGGCACCATGCGTGCCGGACAACAGATTGCACCGGTGCGGCCATGTTCAATGGAGGAATGGCCGCGGGGAGCCGGTGTCTAACCGGGAGGAGACATATGAATATTACCCGTAGACTGATCACCGTCGGTTTTGCTGCCGTCATTGCCGCAGGCGTCGCCATGCCGTCCTTCGCGGCCGACCTCATCGCCATCATCACGCCGAGCCATGACAATCCGTTCTTCAAGGCGGAAGCTGTCGGTGCGGAAGCCAAGGCTAAGGAGCTCGGCTACGAGACGCTGGTTCTGGTGCACGATGACGATGCCAACAAGCAGTCGCAGCTGATCGATACGGCCATCGGCCGCGGCGCCAAGGCGATCATCCTCGACAATGCCGGTTCGGAAGCCTCGATCGCTGCCGTCCAGAAGGCCAAGGATGCGGGCATCCCGTCCTTCCTGATCGACCGCGAAATCAACGCCACGGGCGTTGCCGTCTCGCAGATCGTTTCGAACAACTATCAGGGCGCCCAGCTCGGTGCCGAAGAGTTCGTCAAGCTGATGGGCGAGAAGGGCAACTATGTCGAGCTGCTCGGCCGCGAAGCCGATCTCAACGCCGGCATCCGCTCCAAGGGCTACCACGACGTCATCGACGAATATCCCGACATGAAGATGGTCGCCCAGCAGTCGGCCAACTGGAGCCAGACCGAAGGCTACTCCAAGATGGAGACGATCCTTCAGGCCAATCCGGATATCCAGGGCGTGATCGCCGGCAACGACACGATGGCCATGGGCGCGATCGCAGCCCTCCAGGCAGCCGGCCGCAAGGATGTCATCGTCGTCGGCTTCGACGGGTCCAACGACGTGCGCGATTCGATCAAGGCGGGCGGCATCAAGGCGACAGTCATGCAGCCGGCCTATGCCCAGGCCCAGCTCGCCGTGACCCAGGCGGACACCTACATCAAGACCGGCAAAGGCCCGGCTGAAGAAAAGCAGCTGATGGACTGCGTGCTCATCACGGCCGACAACGCCAGCAAGCTCGAAACCTTCGCACTGTCAGAGTAATCCTCCCGCGATGGCGCGAGGCGGGGCTTGTCCCTGCCTCGCGTTTTCTATTCAAGACGGAGATTGGGAATGCCAAGGTTTCAGGCTGCCTGTACACTCGTGCTCGCCGGTGCGCTTGCGCTTTCCGGCTGCAAATTCGTCAAGACCGAAGACGAACAGAAGCAGGCGGCGGCCGGTGCTTTCAATCCGGACAAACTTGTCGCCGATATCTGGGATGCCAAGGTCGTGCCCTTCCTTCAGGAGCGTGCGGGCACCTTCCAGGAGGTCTCGACGCTTGCGAACAGCAATCTCGATGCGGCGGCTGAAAAATACGGCCACAAGGAAAAGCAGGGCAATGCGCCCTGGACCTTTGCCGCCAAGATCGACGGCGTGATCGTCGCCGAAGAGACGAAGTCGCGCGCAGGCTATGTCGACGTCGATGTCGACGGCGACCAGAAGGCGGATGTGCGCGTCGCGATCGGCCCGGCCATCCGCGGCACGGCGATCCGCGACAGCCTGAAATTCGTGAACTTCAACGAGTTCAAGAACCAGATCGAATGGGCGCAGTACGGCAAGTCGTTCAACACGCATGTAAACGGCCTGCTGCTCGGGAAGCTGCCGCGTGAAGGTCTGACGGGCAAAACGATCAAGGCGCTCGGCGCCTATCCGCTGCCGGCCAAGGGCCAGCTGCCGCTGTTCGTTCCCGTCACGATCACGGTCGGAGGCTGACATGAACGCCACCGACGACGGCGACGTCATTCTCGAGCTGAAGGACATCACCAAGGCCTATTCCGGCATCGTGGCGCTGAAGAAGGCGGACCTCAAGCTCCGTCGCGGCGCGGTCAACGTGCTGGTCGGCGAGAACGGTGCGGGCAAGTCCACGATGATGCGCATCATCGCCGGCGTGGAACGGCCGACGCTGGGCGAGATCTGGATGGATGGCGAGCGCATCCATCTGAACAGCCCGGCCGACGCGGTGCGCCACGGCATCGGCATCGTCTTCCAGGAGCTGAACCTCTTCGGCAATCTCTCGGTCGCTGAAAACATCTTTGCCACCCGCGAGATCACACGCGGCCTGCGTGGCATCGACCACAAGGCGCAGGTCGAGAAAGCCAACGAATTTCTAAACCGCCTCGAGGCCGGAATTTCTGCAGATACGCTCGCGGAAGACCTGCCGATCGGCCAGCAGCAGCTCGTGGAGATCGCGCGCGCGGTGTCGCTCGACACGCGCATCCTCATCATGGACGAGCCGACCTCGGCGCTGAGTGCGGCGGAAGTTGACGTGCTCTTCCGCGTCATCGCCGATCTCAAGGCGCGTGGCGTCGCCATCGTCTATATTTCGCACCGGCTGGAAGAGCTGATGCGCATCGGCGACTACGTCACCGTGCTGAAAGACGGCCAGATCACCGGTCATGCCATGGTGAAAGATATCGACACACGCTGGATCGTGCGCTCGATGATCGGGTCGGATGCCAAGGATTTTGCCAAGCAGGTCGATCATGAGCCGGGCGCGGAAGTGTTCCGCACGGAAGACATCTGTCTGCCGCGCGCGCAGGGCGGCTATGCCGTCGATCATGTCTCGATCGGCGTGCGCAAGGGCGAAATCCTCGGCATTTACGGCCTGATGGGCGCGGGGCGCTCCTAACTCTTCGAATGCATCATGGGCCGGCATGA
>CBFGOD010000450.1:0-3691 GCA_965650295.1 uncultured Shinella sp.
CCTCATGACCCTCATCATCAACGGCGAAGAGCAGGACATTGCCGCCGAAACCCTTGCCGACCTGCTGCTCGCCCTCGACTACGAGGGCGACTGGCTGGCGACGGCGGTCAATGGCGAACTGGTGCACCGCGAGGATCGCGCCGCCTTCCCGATTGGTGCGCATGACCGCATCGAAATCCTCTCGCCCATGCAGGGGGGCTGACATGCTGAAACTCTACGATACCGAAGTGCAATCACGCCTGCTGCTCGGCACCGCCCGCTATCCCTCCCCTTCCATCCTGGCAGAAGCCGTGCGGCGCTCGAAGACGGAGATCGTCACCGTCTCACTGCGCCGTGAGACATCAGGCGGCAAGTCCGGCGGTGCTTTCTTCGAGCTGGTCCGCGATCTCGGCGTGCGGGTGCTGCCCAACACCGCCGGCTGCCACAGCGTGAAGGAAGCGGTGCTGACCGCCAAGATGGCGCGCGACGTCTTCCGCACCGACTGGATCAAGCTCGAGGTCATCGGCCATCACGATACACTCCAGCCCGATGTCTTCGGCCTTGTCGAAGCCGCCCGCATCCTCGCCGGCGAGGGCTTTCAGGTCTTCCCCTATACGACGGATGATCTTGTCGTGGCGGAAAGGCTGCTGGAAGCCGGTTGCCGTGTGCTGATGCCCTGGTGCGCACCGATCGGCTCGGCCATGGGACCGGTCAATCCGGCGGCACTCCGGAGTTTTCGTGCCCATTTCCCCGATGTGCCGCTGATCGTCGATGCCGGCATCGGCCGGCCCTCGCATGCCGCCGAGGTCATGGAGCACGGCTATGATGCAGTGCTGCTCAACACCGCCGTCGCCGGTGCGGGCGATCCCGCCGCCATGGCCGAGGCCTTCGCGCTGGCCATCGCCGCCGGGCGGCTGGCGCACAAGGCCGTGCCGCTGGAACCGCGCGACATGGCCGTCCCCTCCACGCCCGTCATCGGAAAGGCGGTATTCTCGTGAAGCTCGACCCCTTCTACCTCATCGTCGACAGCGCCGACTGGATCGACCGTCTCGTGCCCGTCGGCGTCAAACTCGTGCAGCTGCGCATGAAAAACGTACCGGAGCACCGCCTGCGCGACGAAATCCGCCGCGCCAAGGCCACCTGCGCCGCGCACGGCTGCCAGCTCATCGTCAACGACTACTGGCAGATCGCTATAGAGGAAGCCTGCGACTTCGTGCATCTCGGGCAGGAAGACCTTGCGGAGGCCGACATTGCCGCCATTCGCGCCGCCGGGTTGAAGCTCGGCCTCTCCACCCATGACGATACCGAGCTCGACACGGCGCTTGCCGCAAAGCCTGACTACATCGCGCTCGGTCCGGTCTGGCCGACGATCCTGAAAAAGATGAAATGGGCGCCGCAGGGGGTGGAAAAATTGCGGGACTGGAAAACACGGATCGCGCCGATCCCGCTCGTAGCCATCGGCGGCCTCAACCCGGATCGGCTGCAAGCCGTCTTCGAAAACGGCGCCGACAGCGCGGCCGTGGTGACCGACATCACGCTGAATGCCGACCCGGAAGCACGCGTCCGCGAATGGATCGCCCGCACCGCGCGCTGGCGCTGATCAGAGCCTCCACAGCCGCCGGGCGTTTTCGGAAAACACGCGGCGCTTCTCCTCCAGGCTCACGCCGGAGAGGAGCGCCTGCGTCGCGCCGATCCAGCTGGAAAGCCCGCCGCCCAGCGTGCAGACCGGCCAGTCGCTGCCCCAGACCATGCGCTCGAAACCGAAGCTTGCGGCGACATGGGCGAAATAGGGTTTCAGATCCTCCAGAGTCCAGCTTTCCGAACCATAGGCCGGGATCCCGGAGAGTTTTAAGGTCATGTTCGGCCGGCGTGCGATCTCCGCGACCGGTCCCTTCCAGACGTCGAAACCGCCACCCTTGATGTCTGGCACGCCGCAATGGTCGAGAACCAAGGAGACTTCGGGCGCCAGATCGGCCAGCGCAATCGCTTTGTCGATCTGGTGCGGCAGGACGCACAGATCGAAGTTGAGGCCGGTGCCGGCCAGACGCTTGATGTTCTCCCGGAACAGCGTGCCTTCGGACAGGTCATCCGGCATGACATGCAGCACGCGGCGGAAACCACGCACGAAGGGATTGGCGAGAACCGTTTCGAGATAGGCCGGGAAATCCGGCGATTCCGGCCGGCAGGCGGCGATTGCGCCGACAAGCAGACTACCCTCCTCGCCGGACAGCGCTTTCACCATCTCCGTCTCGCGCGGAATGTCGCTTTCGGCCACATCGACTTCCATATGCAGCGCCGCGACGATGCCAAGCCGCCGGGCCTCGCGCGCATAGAGGTCCTGCGTGAAATCCGCATCGAGCGGCGGCACGCTGGAAAGCCAGGGATAGGAGATCCGGTCGCGGTAGATGAGATGCAGATGGGTATCGACGATCATGCGGGCCTCCTCCGGAGCAAGAACACTGGCACAGAAGAATGATCCATTCAAATACGAATTACAGAGGATGAACTGGCAATTGGCCAGAGCCCCGCTAGATTTCCTCATAACCAGAGGAGACCAGCATGAAGATCAGCGCACGCAACCGCATCAAGGGCAAGATCGTCGAAGTCATTCTCGGCGCGACCACCGCCCATGTCCGCATCGATGTCGGCGGCTCCATCGTCACCGCCGCCATTACCAATGACGCGGTGAACGAACTCGGCCTTGCCGCCGGCCAGGAAGCCTATGCGGTGATCAAGGCTTCGGACGTCATGGTGGCCGTGGACGACTAAGGCGCCGAAAGGTCCTTAGTCCACCTTCTTGCACATATGCACCGCGCCGGTCTCGTCGTCACCCTTCTGGCGCGGCGCGATCGGCTTGAAGAGCGTGCGATCCGGCTTGAGATCGATCAGCGGCGTGCCGTCGAGGCAATCGAGGCCGCGCACGAAGAGCCTGTTGCCCTCGATCTTCTCCAGAAGCACGATCGAGGTGCCGATCGGGTTCGGCCGCACCGGCGAGCGCAGCGAAAACGTGCCGTGCACCTCGCCGTTCGAGGCCGGGCTTTGCAGCACGAGATCGCGGCGCGACTGGTGCAGCCAGTAAAGCACCTCCAGCCTCTCATACCGTTCGACACCCGTCAGCGCCTGCACCCAGGGCTCGAAAATCTCGATCGTGCAGACCGGCCCGTCTGGCCGCCCCTGCCGCGGCGTTTCCATGCGCGAGGTCCAGGGCGTCGAAATCCGGCCGATGAAAACGATCTCCGCATCGGCAGCCTCCGGCTCTGCAATCGCCACCTCGTTCTCGCGGATTTCGTTCAGCCGGACCACTTGCATCTCCAACGCTATATTTTTCTGAATACGACGATAACGGCCCGCAAAATCTTTTGAAAGATATAAATCTCGATATATCTTGATTTTCGATATATCGAGATTTATATCGAAACCATGAGACACAGAATGGGATGCGGCCCTCACCGCCATTTTTCACCGCCCGACGACCGTTCGGGTCCCTTCCATCGCGGCCGGCACCATGGTCCCGGCCGGGGCGGCCGTCATGGCGGGCGCCTCTTCGACTATGGCGAACTGCGCCTGCTGCTGCTCGCCATCATCTCGGATGCGCCGAGCCACGGTTATGAGCTGATCAAGACCGTCGAAGATCGTTTCGGCGGCAGCTACAGCCCGAGCCCCGGCGTCATCTACCCGACGCTGTCCTGGCTCGACGACATGGGCTATGCGG
>CBFGOD010000451.1:0-3680 GCA_965650295.1 uncultured Shinella sp.
TGGCAGTTCACCAATATCTGGAATGACTTCCTGTTCGGCGCCTCCTTCTCGGGCGCGGACACGACGCCGATGACCGTTGCGCTCAACAACCTCGTGCAGTCCTCGACGGGCGTGAAGGAATACAACGTGCATTTCGCGGGCGCGATCCTCGCCGCCCTGCCCACCCTCATCGTCTACATCGTCTCCGGACGGTACTTCGTGCGCGGCCTGATGTCCGGCGCCGTGAAAGGATAACGCCCATGTCTTTCTTGAAAATCAGCAGCCTGCGCAAATCCTACGGTTCGCTCGAAATCCTGAAGGATATCAATCTGGAGATCGAGCAGGGCGGCTTCCTCGTGCTCGTCGGCCCTTCCGGCTGCGGCAAGTCCACGCTGCTCAACACGATCGCCGGGCTGGAACCGATCACCTCGGGTGATATCGCCATCGACGGCCGCTCAGTTTCGGGCTTGCACCCTTCAAAGCGCGACATCGCCATGGTGTTCCAGTCTTACGCGCTTTATCCGAACATGACGGTCGCGGGAAACATCGCCTTCGGCATGGAAATCCGCGGTGTGCCGAAGGACGAGCGCGACAAGGCCATCAAGCAGGTCGCCGACATGCTGCAGATCGGCCATCTGCTCGAGCGCAAGCCCGGCCAGCTCTCCGGCGGCCAGCGCCAGCGCGTCGCCATGGGCCGGGCGCTGGTGCGCGACCCGAAGCTCTTCCTGTTCGACGAGCCGCTGTCCAACCTCGACGCCAAGCTGCGCGTCGACATGCGCACGGAAATCAAGCGCCTCCACCAGCGCATGAAGACCACGATCGTCTATGTCACGCACGACCAGATCGAGGCGATGACGCTTGCCACCAAGATCGCTGTCTTGAAGGACGGCGTTTTGCAGCAGTTCGGCTCGCCGGCGGAGATCTACAACAATCCGGCCAACACCTTCGTCGCGGATTTCATGGGCTCGCCCGCGATGAACCTCCTGAAGGCCAAGGTCGAGAACAACGGCTCCGGCCTTGCGGTCTCGCTGGCCCGCCATCAGGCCGAGCCGCTGGTGCTCGCGGTGCCGAATGCGCCGGGCAGCCTCTCTGCCTACAACGGCAAGGAGATCATTTTCGGCATTCGCCCGGAAGCGCTGACGGATCCCGACGGGGCCGACCGCAACGCCCGCACGGTTGCCGAGGGCGACTGCCTGATCGAGGTGGTCGAGCCCGCCGGCGCCGATACCTTCGCCGTCACCCATCTCGGCGGCAAGGAGATCGTCGCGCGTCTGCGTGCCGACGTGCGCATCGCTGCCGGGCAGGTGGCGCGTCTTGCCTTCAACCTCGACAAGGCCGTGTTCTTCGATCCGGCAAGCCAGCTTCGCATCGCCTGAGTAAAACCATGACCACGCAGCCGGACATCGTCATCATCGGATCGGGCATCGGCGGCTCCACCATGGCCGCAGCACTTGCCGGCTCGGGCGCGCGCATCGTCATCCTCGAGCGCGGCGAGCGCCTGCCCGATACGCCCGAGACGCGCAGCTACCGCTCGATCTTCGTCGACGGCCATTTCCGGCCGAAGGAGATGTGGCGCGAGCCTGATGGCACGGCGTTCAATCCGGGCAATTTCTATTTCGTCGGCGGCAACTCCAAGCTCTTCGGCGCGGTGCTCCTGCGCTATCGCGCCGAGGATTTCACCGAGATGCAGCATCTCGGTGGCGTCTCGCCGGCCTGGCCCTTCCCCTACGAAGAGCTGGAGCCGTGGTACGGCAAGGCCGAGCGCCTGTTCGAGGTGCGCGGCGAATTGGGCCAGGACCCGACCGAACCACACCATTCCACGCCCTATCCGCACGGCCCCGTGCCGGACGAGCCGGCCATCGCCCGCGCCCGCACGGAGCTGAAGGCGCAGGGGCTCAATCCGGCGACCCTGCCGCTCGGCGTCGATATCGACACATGGCTTGCCGGCGGGCGCACGCCCTGGGATGGCTTTCCCAACGCCGGCAAGGGCAAGAAAGACGCGGAGACCGCGCCGCTTGCTGCCGCCCTGCTCGATCCTGATATCACGCTTGTCACCTCCGCCCATGTCGATACGCTGGAGGCAGGACCGGACGGCCGGATCACCGCGATCCACTACACCCACGGCGGCGAGAGGAGGCGGCTTTCCCCGAAACTCGTCATCCTCTCGGCTGGCGCGATCAACTCGGCCGCCATCCTGCTGCGCTCCGGCGACGGCAAAGGGCTCGCCAACGGCTCGGACCAGGTCGGCCGCAACTTCATGAACCACAATTGCAGCGCCATGCTGGCAATCAATCCGTTCCGGCGCAACGACAGCATCTACCAGAAGACGCTGATGCTGAACGACTATTATCTGACCGGCGGTCGCGACGGCCTGCCGCTCGGCAATGTCCAGCTGCTGGGCAAGATCAACGGCGACATCCTGAAAGCCAACGCGCCGGCCTACGCCCCCCGCTTCGCGCTCGACTTCATGGCCGGCCACGCGATCGACTGGTACATGATGACCGAAGACCTTCCGAATCCCGAAAGCCGCATCATGGTCGACGGCAAGGGCATCATCATGCAATGGAAGCGTTCCAACATGGAGGCACTCGCCGGCCTGGAGGCGAAGATGCGCGCCCATTTCAAGGCCGCCGGCTACCCAATCGTCCTCACGCAGCCCTTCGACAAGCGCACCCCCTCGCACCAGTGCGGCACGGTGCGCATGGGCCTCGATCCGGCCACCGCCCCGCTCGACCCTTATTGCCGCGCCTTCGACCACGCCAATCTCTACGTCGTCGACGGCGGCTGCCTGCCGACCTCGGCGGCCGTCAATCCGGCGCTCACCATCGCCGCCCAGGCGCTGCGCGTCGCCGACCATATCCGCGCAAAGGAGTTGTCAGCATGACGCGCCCCGTCGCCACCGTCACCGGCGGCCGCCGCGGCATCGGCCTCGGCATCGCGAAAGCCCTGGCAGCCGAAGGCTTCGACATCGCGATCACCGGCATCGGCGACAGCGATGCCACGACCGATACAATGATTTCCGACCTCGCCCGGTTGGGTGCCCGCGCGATCTACCTCAAGGGCGATCTTGCCGATCTCTCCGGCCATGCCGCCACGGTCGCGGCCGTCGAAGACCAGCTTGGCGCCATAAATTGCCTCGTCAACAATGCCGGCATCGCCTCCGTCGTGCGCGGTGATTTTCTCGATCTGGCGCCGGAGAATTTCGACACGATCGTCTCGACGAACCTGCGCGGCACGGTGTTCTTCACGCAGGCTGTGCTGAAGGCCATGCTCCGTTCGAAGCAGGCGGCCAGTCCACGGGCGATCATCAACATTACCTCCGTTTCCGCCGGCCTCACCTCGCCCGAACGGCTCGACTATTGCATGACAAAGGCCGGCCTTGCCGCCTTCAGCCAGGGACTGGCGCTCAGGCTCGCGGACACCGGTATCGGCGTGTTCGAAATCCGTCCGGGCATCATCCGCTCCGACATGACGGCCGCCGTCTCCACGAAATACGACGCGCTGATCGAAGGCGGCCTCGTGCCGATGAAGCGCTGGGGCGAGCCCGAGGACATCGGCTCCGTCGCGGCGGCGCTCGCGAGCGGCAAATTCGCCTTCGCCACCGGCTCGGTGATCAATCTCGACGGCGGGCTGTCGATCGGCAGGCTCTGAGCCGCCGCGCCTGCATACATTCTGAGGACCAAGGCATGACCTATGACTAT
>CBFGOD010000452.1:0-3676 GCA_965650295.1 uncultured Shinella sp.
GGCCGCGCCCAGACCATGGCCACCGCCGCCGACGATGATTACGTCATATTCCTTGCGCGGCTCGGGAGAGGTCCACTGTGCCTCCCACCCCTTATGGCCACGCATCGCCTCGCGGGCCACGGCGAAAACCGAATATTTGCGCATCCCGTATCCTCAAACGCTCGCCGGCCTCAGCCGGCTGTTTCCTGCCTCGATAGAAAGCAAATCCTGACGCCGGACGCCGTATCCTTTGCGACGCATTCAGGCGCACCTTGTACCACATGCGACATGACCGGTGTCGCGCGTTTGATGTTTGCCTGCGCAGCCGTCCATCTGCCTCTTGCAAACACCATTACGTGCCCTCTTTTTATTGAAATGAGGGCGACCTGAAAGCCCCCGCAGGCCGTCTACGCCGGTTTCATCCGACACCGCTTTGCAGGCCTCCCACGCAAATATCCTTAACATGCGGATGCTTCAGGCTGGACTTCCGTGCCGGCTTCTGGTATCGGACGCCCCAATTGCCAGCCTGCGGGCTGTGCGAACGCAATCTATTTGCCTGGCGACCTGTGCTCGCAAGGCTTACAACAACCAAAGGAACGGGATTCTCGTGCAGGTACTTGTCCGCGACAACAACGTTGATCAGGCTCTCCGCGCTCTCAAGAAGAAGATGCAGCGCGAAGGCATTTTCCGTGAAATGAAGATGCGCGACTACTACGAAAAGCCGTCGCAGAAGCGTGCACGTGAAAAGGCCGAAGCCGTTCGTCGCGTTCGCAAGCTGGCCCGCAAGCGCGCCCAGCGCGAAGGCCTCGTTGGCGGCCGTCCGGGCGCCCGTTAATCAGCCGTCATTTCGACGCTTTCGGATGCAAGACCGGGCGGGGGCGAACATTTCGCCGCCGCCTTTTTTGACATGAGTGGAAGGTTTTCACAGAAGTGAAAGACTTCCCGTGCAATTCCGGGCGATATCGCTACGCACACTTGCCGGAATTGCTTTCAAGGTCGTAGCGTATGTCTTCGCGCATGAGGCGCGCAAGACGCCCATTTTGAGGATTCGCACTTGGACATGGCTGCATCTACCGGGTTCCCGATCGATCGTTTTCCCTCCTCGGCTGCCCGCATGCGCCGCCCCCTGATGGCTGCCGTCGCCGCCACGTCGCTCGCGCTCCTTCTGGCAGGCTGCCAGTCGACGACCTCGACGGATGTGCTGAAGGTCGAGCGCGCGCAGGGCTCGCAGGAGAACATCGCTTCTCTCTCGGCCGTGATTTCCGCCAATCCGCAGGATCCGGAAGCCTATAACGTGCGCGGTTCGGCCTATGGCCGCGCCGGTGAAAACCGCCGGGCACTGGAAGATTTCAACCGCGCCATCGAACTGAAGCCGCGCTTCTACCAGGCCTATGCCAACCGCGCGCTCGTCGAGCGCAGCATGGGTGACCAGGCGCAGGCGGCGGCCGATTACAACACGGCACTGCAACTCAATCCGAGCTATGACGTGGCCTATATCGGCCGCGGCAATCTCTATCGCCAGGCCGGCCGTCTCGACGAAGCCTTCCGCGACTTCAACAAGGCGATCGAACTCGACACGACCGATCCGCGCGCCTACCACAATCGCGGTTTGATCTTCCAGGCACGCCGCCAGCACGACAAGGCGATCGAGGACTTCTCGCGCGCCATCTCGCTTTCGCCGAACTCGGCCGAACCCTATAACGGCCGCGGTATTTCCTATGCGGCCAAGGGCGACGACGACAACGCGTTCCAGGATTTCAACACCGCCATCAACCTCGACGGCAAGCTGGCGGAATCCTGGGCGAACCAGGCGCTGATCTACGAGCGCCGCGGCGAGATGAACAAAGCGTCGAAGTCCTATGCGCAGGCGCTGCGCCTCGACCCGAACTACGCCCCGGCCAAGGCCGGCCTCGCCCGCTCGAAGGGCGGCGCCCAGCCGAGCTGATATCAGGCGCGAATGAACGACAACAAAAAGCCCGCGATCATCTCGCGGGCTTTTTCGTTTCCGAGTGAACCCGACGCCGAAGCAATGCTTCGGCGTCGGGTATTGTTTCAGTGATTCATGGCCTTGACGATATCGTCCGTCATCTTCTTGGCATCGCCAAGCAGCATCATCGTGCCGTCCTTGTAGAACAGCGTGTTGTCGATACCGGCATAGCCGGAACCGAGCGAACGCTTGACGAAGAGGCAGGTCTTGGCTTTGTCGACGTCGAGGATCGGCATGCCGTAGATCGGCGAGGACTTGTCGTCACGCGCTGCCGGGTTCGTCACATCGTTGGCGCCGATGACATAGGCGACATCAGCCTGCGCGAATTCCGAATTGATATCCTCAAGCTCGAACACTTCGTCATAGGGCACATTCGCCTCGGCGAGCAGCACGTTCATATGGCCCGGCATACGGCCGGCGACCGGATGGATCGCGTATTTCACCTCGACGCCGTTCTTCTTCAGCGCATCGGCAAGTTCACGCACCGCGTGCTGCGCCTGTGCCACCGCCATGCCGTACCCGGGCACGATGATGACCTTCGAGGCGTTCGCCATCAGGAAGGCCGCGTCGTCGGCCGAGCCCTGCTTGACCGTGCGCTGCACGCCGTCATCGCTCGCCGCGGCACCGCTGTCGCCGCCGAAGCCGCCCAGGATGACCGAGATGAACGAGCGGTTCATGCCCTTGCACATGATGTAGGACAGGATCGCACCCGAGGAGCCGACCAATGCACCGGTGATGATCAGCGCGAGGTTGCCGAGCGTGAAGCCGATGCCGGCCGCCGCCCAACCCGAATAGGAGTTGAGCATGGAGACGACGACGGGCATGTCGGCGCCACCGATCGGCACGATGAGCAGCACGCCGAGTGCCAGTGCCAGGATGACGATCAGCCAGAAGTCGAAATGGCTTTCCGACAGCGTCAGGCCGACGATGAAGAAGACGATCGCGGCGAGCAGCACGATGTTGATGACATGCCGGTAGGGCAGCATGATCGGCTTGCCGGACATGCGTCCGTCGAGCTTCAGGAAGGCGATGATCGAACCGGTGAAGGTGATCGCGCCGATGGCCGCACCGAGCGCCATTTCGACGAGCGCCTGACCATGGATTTCACCGACTTGGCCGATGCCGAAGGACACCGGCGAGTAGAGCGCGGCGGCGGCGACCAGCACGGCAGCAAGGCCGACGAGCGAGTGGAAGCCGGCGACGAGCTGCGGCATCGAGGTCATCGGGATCGAGCGGGCGATGTAGGCACCCGCACCGCCACCGATGGCAAGCCCGAGCACGATGAGCACGAGGCCGCCGAAGGACGGCGTTGCCAGAAGCAGCGTCGTGCCGATGGCGATACCCATGCCGATCATGCCGAGCATGTTGCCGCGGCGGCTGGTCGTCGGATGCGACAGGCCGCGCAGGGCCATGATGAAGAGAACCCCGGAAACGAGGTAGAGGAAGGCTGCGAAGTTTGCGTTCATCGGGCCGCCCTCACTTCTCTTTTTTCTTGTACATCGCCAGCATGCGCTGGGTGACGAGGAAGCCGCCGAAGATGTTGACGGAGGCGAGGATGAGCGCGACGAAACCGAAACCGGTCGCAACACCCGAGAGCGAGATGCCGACGGCAAGCAGCGCGCCGACGACGATGACCGAGGAGATCGCGTTGGTGACAGCCATCAGCGGCGTGTGCAGCGCCGGCGTCACCGACCAGACGACGTAGTAGCC
>CBFGOD010000453.1:0-3671 GCA_965650295.1 uncultured Shinella sp.
CCCTGCAGGCGCACTAGATCGGCAAGCAGCAGGCCGGCGAGGCCGGAGAACAGGCCGGTGATGACCCAGGCGGCGGTTTCCGTATGCAGCACACGCACGCCGAGAATGGCCGAGAGGTCACGATCATTGGCAAGCGCACGCATGTCGAGGCCAAGGCGGGTGCGGTTCAGGAGCAGCGTGATGGCGCCGACCATGGCGAGCGACAGGACGAGCGCGATCAGTCGGGTGAAGGTGAGCCGCACGCCGAACACGGTGAGATACATCTGGTCGGTCGGAAACTGCAGGCGGCGCGGCAGCTCGCCCCAGATGACGCCCATGGCGGCGATCAGCACCAGCGCGGGCGCCAGCGTGCCGACGGCGCGCACGACGATGTCGCGGTGGGAGAGCAACGGCGCGAAAAGGCGGCCGTAGAGGAAGCTCACCAAAGTCGAGGTGAGCACGCCGAAGAGTATGGCAAGCGCCAGCGGCCAGTTCCATTGCAGAACCTGCCAGGCGACATGGGCACCGAGTGCACCGAAGGCACCGAAGGCGAAATTGAGCACGCCGGTCGAGCGGTAGAGAATGACGAGGCCGACGCCGGACAGCGCATAGACCGCGCCGATCCCCAGGCCGGAAATCAGGAATGGCAGGAGAGACATGAGGCCCTCGATCATGCGGGAAAGGAGACCCCGCGGGCGCGATGCCCGCAGGGTCCATCGATCACTTCAGGCTGGCTTCGAAGGCGCGCACATCCTTCAGCTCCGGATCCGGCGACGGGGCGCAATCGGAGACGACCTTCCACTTGCCGCCTTCGCTGATCGCCATGCGCGTCGTCGAATTGGCGTTGTGGCGCGGCTGGCCCTCACCGAAATACCAGGGCGCGCAGAAGATATCGCTCTTGAAGTCCTTGACCCCGCGCACCGCGGCCGAAACGGTCTCGCGGGTGATGTTGGCGCCGTCGAGGCTCATCAGGGCCTTTTCGGCGATGCGCGCGGCAAGGTAACCGGCCTGGGCGAAGGTGTCGCGCGGGTCGGAGGACTGACCGTATTCGTCCATCACGGCAAGCCAGTTGGCATTGTCGGGCGTCGTGGCTTCGAGATCGTTGAATTCCATGTTGACGTAGAATTTGCCATCCCAGCCGGCACCGAGCGTTTCCGGCACGGAGAGGTCATAGGCGGACGCGGCCGAGAGGAACTTGATCTGTTCGTTCAGGCCCTGCTCCTCGGCAGCGACGAGCAGCGGCACGGCGACACCCTTGGACATGCCGAGCACGATGACATCAGGCTTGCTGGCGGCGGCCTGCAGCATGATCGAGGTGGCATCCGCACTACCCGGATCCATCAGGATCGTTTCGGCGGCAAAGCCCTTTTCCTTGGCGAGCAGTATCACGCCGTCGCAGGACCAGGTGCCGACATTCGGGATGTTCGGGCCGATGCAGACGACCGACTTGGCGGCAAGCTGGTCGAGCGCATAGCCCATGGCACCCAGCATGGAGACGCGCGGGCCGGCATTGGTCGGAGCGTAGTTTTCGGCAAAGAAGCATTCGCGCGGTACGCCGACGCCGGCCACGACATAGATACCGCTCTTCTTGTAGTAATCGGCGTTCGCGCCGCATTCGACATAGCTCGAATTGCCGACCATCAGCACGGCCTTCTCGTCATCGACGAGCTTTGCCGCAAGCTGGGCCGCCTTTTCCGGATCCCACTGGTCGTCCTCGACGAGATATTTCACCGGACGGCCCTTGATGCCGCCATTGGCGTTGAGGCAATCGAAATAGGCTTTTGCCGCCTTGGTCGAGTTCGAAAAGTCGTCCGGCCCGGTCTTGCCGGTGATCGCGCCGATGACGATCGGCTCGCCGGTCGCGGCCGTGCCCGTACCATCGCCGCAGGATGCGGCAGCATGTGCGCCTGCCGCACCGGCAAGGCTGAACGCCAGGCCGACCAGCAGTCCCTTCAACACTTTCATCATGGTTTCCTCCTCCTTGGTTTTGACCGGCCGGCGCTCCTCCGCGCCGGCCGTTTTTCAGCGCGCCGTCATTAAGGCTGCGGCGCGGGCGCCGATCATCATGCAGGGCGCATTGGTGTTGCCGGAGACGAGCGTCGGCATGACCGAGGCATCGGCGACGCGCAGGCCCTCGACGCCGCGCACCTTCAGCTCCGGCGTCACGACGGCCATCGGGTCGTCGTCGCGGCCCATCTTCGCCGTGCCCGCTGGATGGAACACGGTTTTGGCACTCTGGCGGATATAGTCTTCCAGCGCCGTCGCATCGTTCTCCACACCGGGACGTGGCAGCACGCGGCGCTTGACGATCGCCTGCATCGAGGGCGTGTCCAGAATGCGGATCGCCGCCTTGACGCCGCGCACCAGCGTTTCAACATCCTCGCGGTCGGAGAGCACATTGGCGTTGAAATCGACCTTCGCCGCGGGATCGGCGGCGGTGATGCGGATCGAGCCGCGCGAACGCGGCCGCAGGTAGCAGGGGCCGATGGAAAAGCCATGACCCGGTTCCGGTTCGCGATCGACGAAGCCGATCAGCACCGGCAGCACATGGAACTGCACATCCGGCTGGCCGACGCCCAGCGTATCGACGAAACCGCCGCATTCCACCACGTTCGAGGTCAGGAGCCCCTGCTTCGACGTGAGATAACGCAGCATGTGGCCGACGGCCTTCAGGCCCGTATCATGACCGAGAATGGAGATCGGCTCGCGCGTTTCGGCCTGAACCGGCACCTCCATGTGGTCCTGATAGTTCTCGCCAACGCCGGGCAGGTCCGCCACGACATCGATACCAAGCGAGGCGAGATGCGCACCGTTGCCGATGCCGGAGAGCTGCAGCAGCCGCGGCGTCGCGATGGCGCCAGCGGCAAGCACGATTTCGCGGTTCGCGCGATAAACCATGCCATCAACGAGCGCGACACCGACAGCCCTGCGGCCTTCGAACAGCACGCGCGCCACCTTGCGCTCGGTCAGCACGGTCACATTCGGCCGCTTCTCCGCCTCGCGCAGGAAGGCCATGGCCGAACTCCAGCGGCGACCGTTCTTTGTGGTGCTCTGATAGAAGCCGACGCCTTCCTGGTCCGCGCCGTTGAAATCGGCATTCGGCTTCAGGCCGGATTCGACAGCCGCCTTGACGAAGGCCTCCGACAGCGGATGGCGGTGGCGGGCATTGGAGACGGTGAGCGTGCCGTCCTGCCCGTGATACGGACCGTTGAAGGCCTGGTTGTTTTCCAGCGCCTTGAAGACCGGCAGCACCTCGTCATAGGACCATCCGCGGCAGCCCATCTGCGACCAGGTATCGTAGTCATTGCGATGGCCACGAATGTAGATCATCGCATTGAGCGAGGAGCCACCGCCCAGCACGTTGCCCTGCGGCACGATTGAGGGACGGCCGTTGAGGCCCGGCTGCGGATCGGAGGCATAGGGGTGGATATCGATCCCCTTGCCGAGCACCTTGAAGAAGGTTGCGGGGATATGGATCCACGGATCCTTGTCGCGCCGACCGGATTCGATCAGCAGCACCCGGTTCGCGGGGTTTTCCGAGAGGCGGTTGACCACCACGCACCCGGCCGAGCCGCCACCGACGACGATATAATCGTAGGTCGCGCTCATCAGCTCAGCACCGTCTGGATCGTCGTGAACTCCTTCAGACCATCGACGCCGAACTCGACGCCGATGCCCGACTGCTTGACGCC
>CBFGOD010000454.1:0-3667 GCA_965650295.1 uncultured Shinella sp.
TGCCTTCGCCGTCACGCCCGACGATCTCAGGCTTCACGGCCTCGGTGCTGCTCCTTCCTTCGGGGTCTTTGTAGCGGTTAAGGGGGAGGCGCTTGCAGGGATCGCCGTGCATTACCGCATACCCTGGACCTACGATCTCAAGCCCGTCGTGGTGCTCAAGGAACTCTATGTCGCGGAGGCGTTTCGCGGGCAGGGCGTGGGGCAGGCGCTTTTTGCGCACCTGCGCGCCCATGCCGTCGAGATCGGCGCCTCCGCCCTGCGCTGGACGGTCCTGCCGGACAATGCGGCGGCACAGCGATTCTATGCGGGGCAGGGTGGCGCCTGTGACGCGGATTGGCAGCATTGGACCCTGCCGTTGCAGACGCGAATCTGAAATGGTCCGTCCCATCACAGATGGAGAATTCCCTTGATCACCTGCTATCTCAGATACGTCATCGATCCGCACAAGCTGGCGGAATTCGAAGCCTATGCCCGCGCCTGGATCCCCATCGTCAACCGCATGGGCGGCCAGCATCACGGCTATTTCCTGCCGAGCGAGGGGGCAAACAACATTGCCTTGGCGCTGTTCAGCTTCCCGAGCCTTGCGGCCTACGAGGACTACCGCACCCGCATGGTGAGCGATCCGGAATGCATCGCCGCCTTCGACATGGACAAGCACAATCGCAGCATCATCAGCTACGAGCGCAGTTTCATGCGGCCGGTCTTTTCATAAGCGGGAAATCTTCTCTTAAAAAGCAAAACGCCGGCCCGTTTCAGGGCCGGCGCTCGTCTTACTTGTTGAGCGCGACGCCGAGGCGTCCCGCCAGATCCTGCACATATTGCCAGGCGACACGGCCGGAGCGCGAGCCACGCGTCGTCGCCCATTCCAGCGCCTCGGCATGCAGCTGTTCCTGCGGAATATCCAGGCCGAAATGCTTGGCGTAGCCGTCGATCATCTCGAGATATTCGCTCTGGCTGCACTTGTAGAAGCCGAGCCAGAGGCCGAAACGGTCCGACAGTGACACCTTCTCTTCCACCGCTTCCGACGGATTGATCGCGGTCGACTGCTCGTTCTCGATCATGTTGCGCGGGAGGAGGTGCCGGCGGTTCGAGGTGGCGTAGAGCAGCACATTGTCCGGCCGCCCCTCGACGCCGCCATCGAGCGCCGCCTTCAGCGACTTGTAGGACGTGTCGTCATGGTCGAAGGACAGGTCGTCGCAGAAGATGATGGACGGGAAGGGCGCGTCCTTCAGGACGTCCAGAAGCTGCGGCAGCGTCGCGATGTCCTCGCGGTGTACCTCGATGAGCTTCAGGCCGCTCGCCGTTTCCTTCGCCGCCAGCGCGTGCACGGATTTCACCAGCGAGGACTTGCCCATGCCGCGGGCACCCCAGAGCAGTACGTTGTTGGCCGGCAGGCCGCGGGCGAAGCGCACGGTGTTGTCGACGAGAATGTCGCGCACATGGTCGACGCCGCGGATCAGGTCGATCTCGATGCGGTTCGGCCGCTTGACGGGCTGGACATGCTGGCGGGCCGGCGACCAGACGAAGACGTCGGCGGCATTCCAGTCGTTGACGGCGGGGGCGGGGCCGGCCAGGCGCTCGAGCGCCGTGGTGATGCGGCCGATTTCGGCCAGCAGAAGCTTGACGTGATCTTCCTGCACTTTGTCTCTCCTCATGCGTGAAAGCCGGGTAGCATGCGGCAGGCGGTCGCGAAAAGGGGGAAAGCGCTTGATAAAGCCGGGGTTGACGCGCTCGTGTGTTGCATTCAAGGCCCGCTTGCCTATATTCCGGCAACCGAAATGGCCGCTCAGGCCGCGCAAATTCAAGATTTCAAGGAGTAGCTGATGTTCATTACCGAGGCCTTCGCCCAGACGGCGGCACCTGGCGGGGCAGCGGGCGGCGCTGACATTCTCATGTCGATCCTGCCGTTCCTGCTGATCTTCGTGGTGATGTATTTCCTCATCATCCGTCCGCAGCGCGCCAACATGAAGCGTCGCGAAGAGCTTCTGAAGAACATCCGTCGCGGCGACCAGGTCGTCACCGGCGGCGGCATCGTCGGCAAGGTCACCAAGGTCGTCGACGACAGCGAACTCGAAGTCGAAATCGCCGAAGGCACCAAGGTGCGCGTCGTGCGCAGCGGCATCAGCGAAGTCCGCGTCAAGGGCGAACCCGTCAAGGAATAAGCTTGGCTTGTCGTCCGGCTGGGGTAAACTCGGCCGGGTGGCCCGACTGGTTTTCAGCCGGCGCACACGCCGCGTTGTTTTTTGGTTCACGCAATTCCGGCAGAATGGTTTTGCCTCAATGGCTTGGCCCTGCCGGAATTGACGTAGCGAGACCCTGATGCAGCAATCCGCCCGCTGGAAGACCCTTGCTCTCTGGCTCGTCCTCGTGGCGAGCCTTCTTGTCCTTCTGCCGAGCCTTTTGCCGGCCCGCATGGTCGCCGGCCTGCCGAACTGGCTGGCAGCGCACCGCCTCGTTCCGGGTCTCGATCTGACCGGCGGCTCCCGTCTCGTTCTCGACGTATCCCGCACCGATATTGCCGCAGACCGCCTGCGCGCCGCCGTGGAAACCATCGGCAACACCCTGCGGGCCGCCCGCATTCCCCACAGCGATCTCAACGGCGCGGAAGACACGGTCGATGTCACGGTGACGGCGACTGACCGCATCGATGCCGCCCGCGAAGCCCTTGCCGGGCTGGATCTCGGCACGTTGAGCGAGCCGCAGCCGGGCCAGTTCAACATCGCGCTCTCCTCCGCTGCCGTCGACGAGGCCGTTCAGGCCGCCTCGCTCGGTGCAGTCGATGCCGTGCGTCGCCGCGTCGAAAGCCTTGATATTCCCGCACTTTCCGTTAGCCGCGGCGAGCGTGGCCGCATCGTCGTCTCGATGCCCGGCCTGACCGATCCACAGCGCGTCAAGGACTTGCTGGCGCAGGCCGGGAAACTGTCCGCCCGGCTCGTCGATGACAGCATGCCGGTCAACACGGCGATCGAAGACGGTGCGCCGGCAGGCTCGGAAGTGCTTTATTCCACGGGCGAGCCGCCCGTCGGCTATCTCGTGCGCCAGGACGATCTCTTCACCGCCGCGGATGTCGCCTCGGCGCAGCCGGCGGCCAATGAAGAACCCTTCATCGAATTCGTCTTGCGCGCCGATGCCGCCGAGCGGCTTGCGGCCTTTACCCGCGACAACAGCGGCCGCACCATCGCCATCCTGCTCGACGGCCAGGTGATCTCGACCTCGCAGATCCAGGGCGCCATCACCGACGGCGTCGGCCGTCTGTCCGGCGATTTCGACGCGGAGGGCGCGGCCAATCTCGCCCGCATCGTCGCAAGCGGCCCGCTGCCGGCACCGGTGACGATCATCGAGGAGCGCTCGATCGAGCCGGCGCTGGGCGCCACCTCCACCGCCACCGTCGTCATCGCGCTCATCGTTGCCGTTCTCGCCGTGGTCGCTTTCATGACCTTCTTTTACGGCGTGCTCGGCATCATCGCCTCGCTTTCGCTGTTCTTCAACGTCGCGCTGACCTTCGCCATCCTCGCGCTCATCGGTGCGCCGCTCTCGCTTTCCATGCTGGCGGGCGTCGTCCTGACGATCGGCATAGCCGTCGATGCGAGCGTGCTGATCTTTGAGCGCATCCGCGAGGAAACCAAGGCCGGCCGGTCGCTGGACGAAGCGGTGGATACGGGCTTCA
>CBFGOD010000455.1:0-3662 GCA_965650295.1 uncultured Shinella sp.
CGCTCGGCCGTGCCATAGGGGCCGGTCACCCAGAAGATCAGCACGACCGCGCCGAAGGTCGCCCAGAAGCGTGGGGACCGCAGGAAGACCTGCAGTTCACGAAGCGCGGATTGCAGGAAGGGGCGTTCCACGAAGTATTCCGTCCATTCGGGGCAAAGCGTTTGAGGCGGGCCGATCATTGGCCGAAGACGGTGGCGAATTCAACCGCCCCTTTCCACCGAACCATCGAGTTTGCCATGACCTTCGAACCGCTCTTCAACGCCCCCTTCGCCATCCAGTTCCATGTCGCGACGGTGCTGCCGGCCGCCGTGCTCGGCGCCATCCTTCTCGCCCGCCCCAAGGGCACGCCGGCCCATCGGCTGCTCGGAAAAATCTGGCTGGTGCTGATGGTGCTCACGAGTTTTTCGACCTTCTTCATTCACGGCATCAACACGATCGGCGGTTTCAGCCCCATTCATCTCCTCTCTATCTACGTTATTGCCGGCAGCGTCCGGGCGATCCAGACGGCGCGCCAGCGCAATATCCGCGCTCACCGCGCGCATGTTGCCAGCATGTATTTCGGCGGCATCGTGGTGGCCGGGCTTTTCACCCTCGTTCCGCACCGGGTAATGGGCCTGATCCTGTTCGATGGTACGTCCGGCCTTGCCAGCGGGCTTGCGGCTGCTGCGGTCTCCATCCTACTGGTCGCGGCCGGTGCGCTGGCCATCCGCGAGGCCGGCTGGGGGCAGCGTTTCAACGCGGTTTTCCGGCGCCGTTGAAACGCTGCTTTTCGTTTTGCAAGGCGGCGCGGCTGGCCCTATAAGTTTTTGCTGAGGAACGAATTCACGCCGTGGACGTTCGTCGGCAATCAATGCGGGGAAATGCGCCATGGAATGGAAAGGTCGTCGCCAGTCGGACAATATCGAGGACCAGCGCGGACCCGGTCCCGGCCCCTCGATGGGGGGAGGCAACCCGTTCGGCCGCGGCAATGGCGGCTTCCGAATTCCGATGGGTGGCGGACGCCGCGCCGGCGGCGGCATGAGCATCGGCACCATCATCTTCCTCGTCGTCATCTACTTCATCTTCAAGGCGATGGGCATCGACCTGTTGCAGGTCATGGGTGATGGCGGCGGACAGGCGAGCCGTCCCGGCTTCGAGCAGACCGACAATGCCGGCCAGCGTTCCTCGCCGCAGGAGGAGGAAACCAAGGCCTTCATGGCGACGGTTCTTGCCGAGACGGAAGACACCTGGAACGGCATCTTCCAGGCGGCTGGCGAGCGCTACGAAGAGCCGAAGATGGTGCTGTTCTCCGGCTCCGTCAAATCGGCCTGTGGCTTTGCTTCCGCCGCTTCCGGCCCGTTCTATTGCCCGGGTGACCGCAAGGTCTATCTCGACATGAGCTTCTTCGACGAGCTCGCCAACAAATTCGACGCGGCCGGCGATTTCGCGCAGGCCTATGTCGTCGCGCATGAAGTCGGCCACCATGTGCAGAACCTCACCGGTGTCTTGCCGCGCTTCAACCAGCAGCGCCAGCGCATGAGCGAGGTCGAGGCCAACCAGATGTCGATCCGCGTCGAGCTTCAGGCCGATTGCTACGCCGGCATCTGGGGCAAATATACCCAGCAGAAGGGTTTGCTTGAGAGCGGGGACCTCGAGGAGGCGCTGAACGCCGCAACCCAGATCGGCGACGATACGCTGCAGAAGCGCATGCAGGGCTATGTCGTTCCCGAAAGCTTCAACCACGGCACCTCCGACCAGCGCCGCCGCTGGTTCAAGCGCGGCTTCGATACCGGCCGGGTCGATGCCTGCGATACGTTCAAGGGTGAACCGTAACAGCCGAGCCGGCGTCTCCGACGCCGGCAATCTCTTCTCCGGCAATCGCGATATAGTCCGTCAGATGGATCGTCATCACTGAGAGTGCGATGGCGATGGCCGGAATGGCGACGGCGAGATTGCCGCGCATCTGCCAGAAGAACGAGCCGTGCCGGATGCGGATCCACAGGAGGAGCGCCGCCGGCACAAGGCCGAACAGCGCCATATGCGTGGCGAAGCTGGTGATATCGCCGCCAAAAGTCCGGAAAGGGCTGTCCTGATCCAGGAGCCAGACTGCACTCGCGGTGAGAAGCGTCAGTACGACAAGCAGCGGCTTCATCATCATTTTCTTCCACGACACGGTGACACATGCCCCGACGAAAAGGCACGCCAATCCTATTGTCAGCAGGGCGAGCGTGCCGGGCCGCTTGCCAACCAGCACCACGGTCTCCGGCCAGAAATCACAAATTGTCAGTAGAAAGAGATAGAGGCCCGTGACGATGGCGACGGCCTGGCTCGCGAAAGCCGGTCTTGGAAAGAGCGATGGCTGGTTCTGCGGCGACATGCTGGCCTCGCAAGGGAACGCCGGCTGCGGCTTGCCCAAAGGGGAAACCGGTCCGAGCCGCAACTTTCCACGAGAAACCTGACACTACGCTGACAGTGCGCGTGCCTCTCCATTTACTCAGGTTCTCTTGAGGAGCCGCATCGCAACCATCAAAAGATTTGCAATGTTCACGGATTGTTTCGCTGTCAAAACTGAATTAGAAGTCGGCACCTGACATTCTGCCCATTGCGTGGGCACTGTTCTTTTCGAGGTCGTTGCATGATCGATGCCAGGTCCACCCGGCGGGGGCTCTTTCTCGTCTTCATGATCATGTTCCTCGATGTGATCGGCATCGCCATCATCATGCCGGTGCTGCCGGCCTATCTGCGCGAACTGACGGGCGACGATCTCAGCCAGGCGGCGATCGATGGCGGCTGGCTGCTTTTGGTCTATGCCGGCATGCAATTCCTCTTCGCGCCCTTCATCGGCAATCTGTCGGATCGTTTCGGTCGTCGTCCGGTGCTGCTGGCCTGCATTCTCACCTTCGCGATCGACAATCTCATCTGCGCGCTGGCGACGAGCTATTGGATGCTGTTCATCGGGCGGGTGCTGGCGGGCATCAGCGGCGCGAGCTTCGGCACGGCGGCCGCCTATATCGCCGATGTCTCGACGGATGAAACGCGGGCCAAGAATTTCGGGCTGATGGGCATCGCCTTCGGCACGGGCTTTGCGCTCGGCCCGGTCATCGGCGGCCTGCTCGGCGAGTTTGGGCCGCGCATTCCGTTCTATGGCGCGGCGGTGCTGGCCTTCTTCAACTTCGTGGCGGCGTATTTTCTGCTGCCGGAAAGCCTGGTGGCGGCAAACCGGCGCCATTTCGAGCTTTCCCGCGCAAATCCGCTCGGTGCCCTATTGCAGATGCGGCAATATCCCGGTGTGCTCTGGGTCGGCTTCGTCTTCTTCTGCTACTGGCTGGCCCATGCCGTCTATCCCGCCGTCTGGCCCTTCGTGGCCGCTCTCCGCTACGGCTGGAGCGAAGGGCAGATCGGCCTGTCGCTCGGCGTCTTCGGTGTCGGCGGTGCCGTCGTCATGGCCTTCGTGCTGCCGCGCGTCCTGCCCCGGCTCGGCGAGTTCCGCACGGCTGCCATCGGGCTTGCCTTTGCCGTGCTCGGCCTTTCCGGCTACGCCGCGTCCTATCAGGGCTGGATGGTCTATGCGGTCATTCTGCTGACGGCGCTCGAAAGCCTTGCCGATCCGCCGCTGCGCTCCATCGCATCGGCCCGCGTGCCGCCTTCGGCGCAGGGCGAGTTGCAGGGCGCGCTGACCAGCG
>CBFGOD010000456.1:0-3653 GCA_965650295.1 uncultured Shinella sp.
CGCGCGCCCTACAATGCCGTCGTCACCCATGGCTTCACCATGGATGAGAAGGGCGAGAAGATGTCGAAGTCGAAGGGCAACGTTGTCTCGCCGCAGGACGTCATGAAGGAATCGGGCGCCGATATCCTGCGTCTCTGGGTCATGACGACCGACTACTGGGAAGACCAACGCCTCGGCAAGACGATCATCCAGACCAATATCGACGCCTATCGCAAGCTGCGCAACACGGTGCGCTGGATGCTCGGCACGCTGGCGCACGATACGGGCGAGGACATCGCCCATGCCGACATGCCGGAGCTGGAAAAGCTGATGCTGCACCGGCTGGCGGAACTCGACGCGCTCGTGCGCGAAGGCTACGACGCCTTCGACTTCAAGAAGATCGCCCGCGCGCTCATCGACTTCTCGAATGTCGAACTCTCGGCCTTCTACTTCGACGTCCGCAAGGATGCGCTCTACTGCGACGCCCCGTCCTCGCCGAAGCGCCGCGCCAGCCTGTTCGTCATCCGCAAGCTGTTCGAGTGCCTCGTCACCTGGCTCGCCCCGATGCTGCCCTTCACCATGGAAGAGGCCTGGCTGTCGCTGAAGCCCGATGCCGTCTCGGTCCATCTCGAGCAGTTCCCGCAGGTTCCGGCCGAATGGCGCAACGATGCGCTGGAAGCCAAGTGGGACAAGATCCGTCAGGTCCGCTCGGTCGTCACCGGCGCGCTGGAAATCGAGCGTCGTGAAAAGCGTATCGGTGCCTCGCTGGAGGCCGCCCCGGTCGTGCACATCGCCGATCCGGAGCTTCTGGCCGCCCTCGACGGTCAGGATTTTGCGGAAATCTGCATCACCTCGGCCATCACGCTCGTTGCCGGTGAAGGCCCGGCGGAGGCCTTCCGCCTTGGCGACGTCGCCAAGGTTTCGGTCGAGCCGAAGCTGGCCGAGGGCCAGAAATGCGCCCGTTCCTGGCGCATCACGACGGATGTCGGCTCCGACGCGGACTACCCCGACGTCTCGGCGCGCGACGCCGCGGCGCTGCGCGAAATCGGTTTCCGCCGCGCGGCGTAAGAACCTTCACTCTGTTGACGGCCGGTGATTCCGGCCGCCAACACCAGCGTGTGAATTGCGCTTGCGGTTTTCATCCGCTATTGCTGCCTGAAAATGGTCGGATTGTTCCGCCATGGCACGCTAGTCTATTGCCTCTTGGGTTTCGGCGTACCGGCTCTGCTGGAAGGGTTTGATGGGAATGATGCGACATATTCGGGTGCATGCCGGACTTCTCGGCCTCATTGGCGGAAGCCTTCTCCTCACCGGTTGCATGGGCCCGACCTATGGCACGAGCAAGTCCTCCGGCGAGCAGCTGCTGGACGATATCGGCAATGCCGTGATGATCCAGACGCCGGATGCCGATCAGGCCAAGAAGATCCGCTACCAGCCGCGCGGCGCGCTCGTCGTGCCGGGCAACAAGGAAGCGCTGGTCACACCGCAGCAGTCCGTCGCGAGCAAGGACAATGCGGAGTGGATCGAAAGCCCGGAAGACATGCGCGACCGCCTGCGCGCCGAGGCCGACGAGAACAAGGACAACAGCCACTACCGTTCGCCGCTCGCCTCGCAATCGACCACGAACCACAACCTGACGACCGCCCAGCAGACGGCCGCCTATCGTGAGGCCCGCCGCATCCAGCAGGGCACCTATTCCGACAAGCGCCGCTACCTGAGCGATCCGCCGCTCGATTACCGCCGCCTGCCCGAGGGCGCGCAGGCCGATCTCGGGGAGCCGGAAAAGACCAAGGAACGCCGTCGCAAGAAGGAGGCGAAAGCCGCCAAGCAGACGGGTTCGAAGTGGTGGCCGTTCTAAGACCATGACCTCCTACCGCATTCGTCCTGCGGTCGTGGCCGATGCCGCGATCATCCTGCGTTTCATCCGCGAACTTGCCGATTACGAAAAGGCGCTGCACGAAGTGGCCGCGACGGAAGAGAGCGTGGCCTCGTCCCTGTTCGGCGAAGGCTCTGTCAGCCGCGCGGCGATCTGCGAAACCGTCGATGGAGATCCGGCGGGCTCCGCCGTCTGGTTCAAGACCTATTCCACCTGGCAGTCGAAGAACGGCCTCTATCTCGAAGACCTCTATGTCACGCCCGCCCATCGCGGCGGCGGCGTCGGCAAGATGCTGCTGCGCCACCTTGCGCGCACCGCGATTGCTGAGGGCTGCGGCCGTTTCGAGTGGAGCGTGCTCGACTGGAACGAACCGGCGATCCGCGTCTATGACGCGATCGGTGCCGAGCCGCATCCGGAATGGCTGCGCTACCGGCTCTCCGGCGACAAGCTGAAGAAATTCGCCGAAGGCTGATCAACTGCCATCAGGCGTGATCAACGCCGCCCGGCGAAGAAATCCCTGAGAATATCGGCGGCCTCCGTGCCGCTCAGGCCGGAATAGACATCCGGCGCATGGTGGCAGGTCGGCTGCGCGAAGAACCGCACGCCGCTTTCCACCGCCCCACCCTTGGGATCGTCAGCGCCGTAATAGAGCCGGCGGATGCGCGCGAAGGAAATCGCGGCGGCGCAGAGCGTGCAGGGCTCCAGCGTCACATAGAGATCGGCCCCCGTCAGCCGCTCCTGGCCGAGCTTTTGGGAAGCCTCGCGGATGACGGCGACCTCGGCATGGGCGGTGACGTCGTTTTCCGCGCGGGTGCGGTTTCCGGCCTGCGCGATGATCTCGCCATTCAGCACCAGCACCGCGCCGACGGGCACTTCGCCGCGCTCGCCGGCGGCGCGCGCCTCGGCCAAAGCGGTCTCCATGAAGCGATTTGTCATTGACGACACGAATTCCTCTTAACCCCGGACGCCTGACCTGATAGGACACGGCAAAACGCAGGCAGCACAAATGACATTCAAAGACAAGCCGAAACGGCCGGGCGGCAAGCCCGCGGGCCGCGATTCCAAGCCGCGTGGCGCCGTATCGGCGGCCGCGGGCAAGAAACCCTTTGCAGCTGGCAAGAAGCCGGGCGGCAAACCGTTCGCCGAGAAATCCGCGCCACGCGACGCAAAGCCGGCCCGTGTGGCCAAGCCCGCGCCGCAGGTTTCGGCCAGCGCCGAGCTGGCGCCCGAGCGCATTTCCAAGCTGCTCGCCCGCGCCGGTGTGGCCTCGCGCCGCGATATCGAGCGCATGATCATGGAAGGCCGCGTCAGCGTGAACGGCACGGTGCTGGAGACGCCCGTCGTCAACGTGACCTTCGCCGACCGCATCGAAGTGGACGGCATGCCGATCCGCGGCATCGAGCGCACGCGCCTCTGGCTCTATCACAAGCCGGCTGGCCTTGTGACGACCAATGCCGATCCGGAGGGACGTCCGACCGTCTTCGAAAACCTGCCGGAAGACCTGCCGCGCGTCATGTCCATCGGCCGCCTCGACATCAACACCGAAGGCCTGCTGCTTTTGACCAATGACGGCGGCCTTGCCCGCATGCTGGAGCTGCCGACGACCGGCTGGCTGCGCCGCTACCGCGTGCGCGCCCATGGAAAGATCGAGCAGGCCGATCTCGACAAGCTGAAGGAAGGCATCGCCGTCGACGGCGTGCTCTATGGCGCGATCGAAGCGACGCTCGACAAGGCTCAAGGCTCCAACGTCTGGATCACCATGGGTCTGCGCGAAGGCAAGAACCGCGAGATCAAGAAC
>CBFGOD010000457.1:0-3639 GCA_965650295.1 uncultured Shinella sp.
CAAGCCGATAAAGACGACTTTGGCAGTAAAGATTAAATTGCACCAGGAGGACCCGATGCAACTGCTTAAGACGTCTCTCGCCGCCCTTGCCCTCTCGACCGCCGGTTTGGCCTTTGCCGCGCCTGCTTTTGCAGATGGTGAAGTCAATATCTATTCCTATCGTCAGCCGGACCTGATCAAGCCGCTGCTCGACGAATTCACCAAGGAAACCGGCATCACGACCAACGTGCTCTTCCTCGACAAGGGGCTCGTGGAGCGCATCCAGGCCGAAGGCGCCAACTCGCCGGCCGACGTCATCCTGACGGTCGACATCTCGCGCCTGACCGAAGCCAAGGACGGCGGCGTGACGCAGCCGGTCGCAAACGACGTCATCAACAAGGATATCCCCTCGCAGTACCGCGATCCCGATGGCAACTGGTTCGGCCTGACCACACGTTCGCGCGTCGTCTATGCCTCGAAGGACCGTGTCGCGCAGAACGAGATCACCTATGAGGAGCTTGCCGACCCGAAGTGGAAGGGCAAGATTTGCACGCGCGACGGCCAGCACTCCTACAATATTGGCCTCTTCGCCTCGATGATCGCCCACCATGGCGAAGCCGAAGCCGAGAAGTGGCTGACCGGCCTGAAGAACAACCTTGCCCGCAAGCCTGACGGCGGCGATCGCGACCAGGCCAAGGCCATCCTCGCCGGCGAATGCGACCTTGCGCTCGGCAACTCCTACTATGTCGGTCTCATGCTGACCAACGAGAAGGAGCCGGAGCAGAAGGAATGGGCCGCCGCCATCAAGGTGCTCTTCCCGAACGCCAACGACCGCGGCGCGCATGTCAACGTCTCGGGCATGGCCATGGCCAAGAACGCCCCGAACAAGGACAATGCGCTGAAGCTGATGGAATTCCTGTCGGCCGGAACCGCGCAGCAGATCTATGCCGAGCAGGTCTACGAATATCCGGTCCTGCCGGGTGCCGAGCCCTCGGAGGTCGTCAAGTCCTTCGGCACGCTGAAGGCCGATGCACTACCCCTTATCGACATCGCGGCCAACCGCAAGAAGGCCTCCGAGCTGGTCGACAAGGTCGGCTACAACGACGGCCCGTCGCAGTAATACCCTAGCCTCCCAAGGCAAACACGGAAACGGCGGCCCTCGGGCCGCCGTTTTCATTTGTGCGCTGTAGCAGACCAATGCATGTTGATAGACTTACGGAACCGCCTCGTACCCGTATCAAGCGTCTTACCTCCCCTTCGTCCTCCTCGGGCTTGTGTGGCCGATGTGTGTTTTATTATTTGCATCGGCCTGGATGCGCATCCAGGCCGATGCAGGCAGGCGGCCGTTATCTCTGGCGGGCCTTTGACGGCCGCGGTCAAGTTTGGCCCTGCCTGCTCCCTTTGACCCCGAACGGTTGATCGGGCATTGAGCCCGCACCACAAGCCTGGGAGCAAGGCCATGATACACGATCTGTTGTTTGTCGGCATCGATGTCAGCAAGACCCGGTTCGATGTCTTCGTCCATCCGACGGGCGAGCGCTTTTCCTATCCTGCGTCGTCTGGCGGGGCGGATGAACTGGCGCGGCGCCTGTCCAGCCTTGGCGCTTGCGCCACGGCGCTGGAAGCCTCCGGCGGCTATGAGCGCAAGCTGGCCGAAAGCCTCCATGCCGCCGGTCTGGCGGTGTATATCGTTGCGCCCGCCCGGGTGCGCAGCCTTGCACGTGCCATCGGCCAGCTGGCCAAGACCGACGCGATCGACGCAGCCATGATCGCCCTCTATCTGGCCGCCGCGCATGCGCGCCTGGTGCCCTGGCGTCCCGATGCCGTCCGCCGGCAGCTCAGCGCCCTGTCGGCCCATCGCCGCAGGCTGGTGGCCGAAAGAAGCGGGCTCGTCAGCTTGCTCGACACCGAAGACGAAGCCGTCGTGCGTGCGCTCGTCGAGGCACGGCTGAGCACCATCGCCCAGAACATAAAGCTTCTCGATAAAGCCATCCGCAACCTTCTCGCCGATCATGCCCATCTCAAACGGCGTCATGACAGGCTTTGTGGCGTCAAAGGCGTCGGACCGGTGCTGGCCATCTCGCTCCTGGCGGACATGCCAGAGCTGGGCCGCCTCTCGGCCAAGGCGGTCGCCGCCCTCCTCGGCGTCGCTCCCCATGCCCGTCAATCCGGAGCCTCCAGCAGGTCAGGCCATTGCAGCGGCGGGCGAAAACACTTGCGCGACATTGCCTACATGGCCGTCCTCAGCGCCATAAAGGCAAAGGACCCAACGCTGGCGCGCTTCTATCAGCGCCTGCGCAGCAGGGGCAAACCCTTCAAGCTCGCAATGGTCGCAACTATCCGAAAGCTCATCACAATACTCAACGCCATCGCAAGAACAGACCCGGCTTTCGCATGACTATGTCCACGGTTGCTTGACCCGAGGATGACGAAGGAGGTGTGGCAAAGGGAGTGCCAAAAGCTCCCCTCCCCCTCAAACAGGAAACAGCAGCGCCTCGAGCCGCCGCCCTCCTACTGCAAATCCGGATCCGACTGGCCGGAGATGATCCGGGCGTAGTCCTCGATTTCCTTCTTGCGCTGCGGCGTGCCGGGATGGGTGGAGAGCAGGTTGGTATCCGACTTGTCGCCGAGCTTCTCCTCCAGCAGCGTGAAGAAGCGCGCGATGGCGGTCGGATCGTAGCCGGCCTTCGCCATCAGCTCGACCGAGCGCCGGTCGGCGGCGCTCTCGGCATCGCGCGAATAGGAGAGCGCCAGAAGACCGCCGCCCTGCACCAGCACGTCCTCCACGCTGGAGCCGACGTCGCCGGCAATCAGCATGATGAGGCCCGTCATGCCGGCGGCGCGGTAGAGCTGGCGGAGACTGTGCTCGAGTTCGACATGGCCGATCTCGTGCGCAAGCACGCCGACGATCATCTCCGTGTCCTTGCCGGCCATCTCGACAAGCTGGTCGGTCACGACGAGCGTACCGTCCGGCAGCGCGAAGGCATTCGGCCCGATGAAGCCGCCGTCGCGGAAATTGAGATTGTAGGCGCCCGCACCGCGCGGCGACTGGGCGGCGATGCGCGCAAAGCCCTCGGCGATCTCGTCGCGCTTTTCCGCGGAGAGTTTCGTCGGCGAGAAGGTGGTCTTGTCGAGCGCCTGCAGGGTGCCCTGCGACATCAGCTGCGGCACGATCGGCGGCGTGGTGAGGATGGCGACTTCGACGAGCGCGGGAACGCCCCAGCGATAGACGATGCCGCCAAGCATGAAAGCTGCGAGCACGATGACGATGAGACGCAGGCGAAACTGCTCCAGCCAATGCACGAGCCCCGCCCCGCCCTTGCCGCGTGCGGCGAGATAGCGGTCGATACCGTCATTGTCCCAGGTCTCGAAGACGGAACCGTCCGGAAAGGTCACCCGGCGCGGAATGGAGCCGACGCGGCTGGAAATCTCGACCCAGGAGAGCCCGGCACCGGCGAGCGGCTTTTCGCCCCCCGCCGGCAGCGCGGCAATTTCTCCGGCCCGTTCGACGAGGCTGGCCTCGACCGAACGGCTGGAACCGGCGGGGTGCCAATCTCCCTTGGCGATAGCCCCGCCGGCGATGGTCGCAGTCTCAGAAGCCAAAGTCGAAGCCTTCAAAGTCCATGAATTCGGCCCCCGCGGCCGACCCTTGAGCCTCCA
>CBFGOD010000458.1:0-3638 GCA_965650295.1 uncultured Shinella sp.
CTCGGCCGATGACCTCGCTTATCTGCGCGACGGCTACGACTTCCGCAACATCCTGCTGGTCGAGCGCCCGAACGGCGATTTCGGCAAGACGCTGATGCGGCAGTTCCTGTTCGACGCCTGGCACTATCTGCTGCTGAAAGCGCTGAAGGGGTCTTCGGACCAGCGTATCGCCGAGATCGCGGAAAAGGCCTTCAAGGAGGTCTCCTACCATCTCGACCGCAGCCGCGACCTGATCATCCGCCTCGGCGACGGCACGGCCGAAAGCCATCGCCGCATGCAGGCGGCGCTGGACGATCTCTGGCCGTTTACCGGCGAGATGTTCATGAGCGATGCGCTGGATGCCGAACTGGTGGAAGAGGGCATTATTCCCGCCCCCGAAAGCCTCAAGGCCGGTTGGGACGAGATTGTCGCCGAGGCACTGACCGAGGGCACGCTGAAGAAACCCGCCGACGGCTACATGCACAAGGGTGGCCGGCGCGGCGTGCATACGGAACATCTCGGCTTCATTCTGACCGAGATGCAGTTCCTTCAGCGCGCCTATCCGGGCGCCACCTGGTAGGCGGCGGCCATGGAACCGGCACTCCGCCCCTCGCTGGATGAGGTCTGGCACTGGCTGGCTGAAGTGCCGGACCCGGAAATCCCGGTCATCTCGCTGACCGACCTCGGCATCATCCGCGATGTCGCGTGGCGGGACGACACGCTGGTGGTGACGGTGACGCCGACCTATTCGGGCTGTCCTGCCACCACGATCATCAATCTCGATATCGAGACGGCGCTCACCGAAAAGGGCCTTTCCAAGGTGAAGCTGGAGCGTCGGCTCTCGCCCGCCTGGACGACGGACTGGATCAGCGCCGAGGGCCGGGAAAAGCTGAAGGCCTATGGCATCGCCCCACCGATCGACGGCACGGCGGCCGACGGCATCCTGATGAAACGCATCGACCGGCTCTCCGGCCGCTCGAACCTGACGATCGCCTGTCCGCGTTGCGGATCCGTGAATACCGAGAAGATCAGCCAGTTCGGCTCGACGCCCTGCAAGGCGAGCTATCGCTGCACCGACTGTCTGGAACCGTTCGATTATTTCAAGTGCATCTGACCCAGTTTCTTGTTTTTACCGCATTATCCGACGCCGAAGCGATGCTGCTCCGGGTGGAAATGCTCTAGGGAGAAGGCCCGCGCATGGCACGTTTTCACCCCCTGACCGTGACCGATGTTCGCCGCGAGACGCGCGATGCGGTGGTTGTCACGCTTCGCCCCTCCGATGAGGACCGCGCCGTCTTCGACTTCACGCAGGGCCAGTACCTGACCTTCCGCCGCAAATTCGAGGATGAGGAGCTGCGTCGCTCCTATTCGATCTGCGCCGGCAAGGACGAGGGCGTGCTGAAGGTCGGCATCAAGCGCGTCGATGGCGGCTGCTTCTCCACCTGGGTCAACGAGACCCTGAAGGCCGGCGACGTCATGGAAGCCATGCCCCCGATGGGCGCCTTCTTCACCGCGCTGGAGCCGGAAGTGTCGAAACACTATCTCGGCTTTGCCGGCGGCAGCGGCATCACGCCGGTTCTGTCGATCATCAAGACGGTGCTGTCGCGCGAGCCGCGTGCCCGCTTCACGCTGGTCTATGCCAATAGGCAGATCAGTTCGATCATGTTCCGCGAGGAGCTGGAGGACCTGAAGAACCTCTATCTCGGCCGTTTCTCCGTGCTGCATGTGCTGGAAAGCGAGGCGCAGGAGATAGACCTCTTCACCGGCCGCATCGACGGCGAGAAGTGTGCTGCGCTGTTTAAAAGCTGGATCGACCCCAAGTCGGTGACGACGGCCTTCATCTGCGGCCCGGAGCCGATGATGCTGGCGATCGCCGCAGCCCTGCGTGAACACGGACTGCGCGACGACCAGATCAAGTTCGAGCTCTTCGCCTCTTCGCAGCCCGGCCGTATCAGGCGCAAAGTGGAGGCCGTCACCGGCGCGGACCAGGGCGCGATGTGCGATGCGACCGTCACGCTCGACGGCGCGACGCGGACCTTCAAGTTCCCCAAACAGGGCCAGAGCCTGCTCGACGCGGCGCTCGAAAACGCCATGGACGTGCCTTACGCCTGCAAGGCCGGCGTCTGTTCCACCTGCCGCGCCAAGGTCATCGAGGGTGAGGCCGAGATGGAGGTCAACCATGCGCTCGAGGATTACGAGGTGCGCCAGGGCTATGTGCTGACCTGCCAATGCTACCCGCTCACCGACCGCATCGTCGTCAGCTACGACCAGTAAGGGGGATACGCAATGTCCGATACGATGCCGATCGAGGATTATCTGGCGAAGGGCGGCGTTCTCTCGTCTCCCGCCAATGTGCCGCCGCGCTATCGCGGCGAGCTGCTGCGCCTGATGGCGAGCTTCGTGGACAGCGAACTGGCCGGTTCCGCCGGTTTTGCCGATGTGATCAACGATGCGCCCGGTATTCAGGAGCGGATCTCCGCCGCCCGCATCGTGCTGGAAAAGGCCGATCATGCCGGCAAGGTGCTGCGGGTTATGGAAACCTTCGGGGCCGATGGCGGGCGTTATGCTGTGCATCATCCCTGGGCGGAGCGGCTACCCCGCGAAGCCGATATCGGCGCGGCGAGGCAGGGCGGCGATATGCGCCTTTCCGTCTTCCACTATCCGCTGGAGGGCTGGGTGGATGCTGTCGTTATGAATGTGCTGATGGGCCGGGCTGGTGTCATGCAGCTCAAGGAGCTGTCGCGCGTCTCCTACCAGCCGCTTGCCGAGGTCTTCCGCGCCATCCTGCCGCGCGAGACGCGTCATGCCGAACTCGGTCTCGCCGGCCTCGTGCAGATCGTCGACGATGCGGAGGGCCGTGCCAGGGCGAAGGCCTCGGTCGCCTATTGGTATCCCCGCGTTGCCGCGAGCTTTGGTCATTCCGGTTCGGTCCGCTTCGAAACGCTGTCGCGCTTCGGGCTCCGGCACACGCAAAACGAGACCCTGCTTGCCGAATGGTGGGCGGAGGTCGATGCGCAGCTTTCTGCGCTTGGCCTGAATTGAAAGGACAATAAGATGAACGTCATGGCAAACCGGCCGCGCCGGCTTGAAAGCTATGTCGGCGGTCAGTGGGTCGCCGGCGCGAAGGACGGCCTGCCGTTGCTCGACGCCTCGACGGGTGCGCCTGTCGCCTTCATCGATTCCACCGGCATCGATTTCAAGGCGATCCTCGCCTATGGCCGCGACAAGGGCGGCCCGGCGCTGCGCCGCATGTCCTTCCACGAGCGCGCCGCGATGCTGAAGGCGCTCGGCCAGGCGCTTATGGAGCGCAAGGAAGAATTCTACGCGCTTTCGACCGCCACCGGCGCCACCCGCGCCGACAGCTGGGTCGATATCGAGGGCGGCATCGGAACGCTGCTCTCCTATGCCTCCAAGGGCCGGCGCGAACTGCCGAACACCCGCGTGCTGCTCGATGGCGACGTGGAACTGCTCTCCAAGGATGGCACCTTTTCTGCGCAGCATATCCTGAGCCCCTTGCAAGGAGTGGCGGTTCATATCAACGCCTTCAACTTCCCCTGCTGGGGCATGCTGGAAAAGCTGGCGCCGACGCTGCTGGCCGGTGTTCCCGCCATCGTCAAGCCGGCGAGCCAGACGGCCTATCTCACCGAATTGATGGTTCG
>CBFGOD010000459.1:0-3635 GCA_965650295.1 uncultured Shinella sp.
ATCGCCATCATGGAGGCGGCGCGCAAGACCGCCTCGCCGGTAATCCTGCAGGCCAGCCGCGGCGCACGCGCCTATGCCGGCGATGCTTTCCTGCGCCACCTCATCCTTGGTGCCGCCGAAGAATATCCGCATATTCCGGTTTGCCTGCATCTCGACCACGGCGACCAGCCCTCGACCTGCATCTCCGCCATCACCAACGGCTTCACCTCCGTCATGATGGACGGCTCGCTGCTCGCCGACGGCAAGTCGATTGCCAGCTACGAATACAATGTCGACGTCACGGCGGAAGTCGTGAAGATCGCGCATGCGGCCGGTGTTTCGGTCGAAGGTGAGCTTGGCTGTCTCGGCAACCTGGAAACGGGCGCCGGTGAAAAGGAAGACGGCCACGGCTTCGAGGGCAAGCTTTCGCGTGAGGAACTGCTGACCGACCCGGACCAGGCGCTCGACTTCGTCTCCAAGACCGGCGTCGACGCGCTGGCCGTCGCCATCGGCACCAGCCACGGTGCCTACAAGTTCACCCGCGCGCCGGATGGTGACATCCTGTCGATCGATACGATCGCCAAGATCAACAAGAAGCTGCCGAACACGCATCTCGTCATGCATGGTTCGTCGTCGGTTCCGCAGGATCTGCAGGACCTCTTCACTACCTATGGCGGCGAGATGAAGCAGACTTGGGGCGTTCCGGTCGCCGAAATCCAGAAGGCGATCCCGCTCGGCGTGCGCAAGGTCAATATCGATACGGACCTGCGTCTCGCCATGACCGGCACGATCCGCAAGAACTTCAAGGAAAAGCCTGATAATTTCGACCCGCGCACCTACCTGAAGCCGGCGACCGCCCGCATGACGGAAGTCTGCCGCGAGCGTTTCGAAGCTTTCCGCACCGCCGGCAAGGCCTCCAGTATCCGCACCAAGCGCCTGCCCGACATGGCGAAGTTCTACGCCACGAAGTAAGCGCGATCGCAGGATCGTTCCGCGCCCTCCCGGTTCCGCCGGGAGGGCGTTTTCGTTTCTGCGCCGCTTTTCGAGTGTGGTACAAATATTTTATTGATAAATAGATCATTCACACTCGATTGTGGGCGTGAGCCCTTGCCGCGTCTCAATCCTCCTCTTAAAGATTGCTCATCCCCGAGAATACGGAATGTCGTGGCTGCGGCCCGACCTGTGAGGACGAGATGAGCGTAGAGCAGGCCCTGACGATCGCAGACCTCAAGGAACAGGCACGTCGTCGTGTGCCAAAAATGTTCTTCGACTACGCGGATTCGGGCGCCTGGACCGAGGGCACCTATCGCGCCAATGAAGAGGACTTCCACAAGGTCAAGCTGCGCCAGCGCGTGCTGGTGGATATGACCAACCGGTCGCTCGCCAGCGAGATGATCGGCGAGAAGGTTTCGATGCCCGTCGCCATTGCGCCGACCGGCTTCACCGGCATGCAGCATGCCGATGGTGAAATGCTGGCCGCGCAGGCGGCCGAGGAGTTCGGTGTGCCCTTTACGCTCTCGACGATGAGCATCTGCTCGATCGAGGATGTGCGCTCCGTCACGTCGAAGCCTTTCTGGTTCCAGCTCTATGTGATGCAGGACCGGGATTTTGTCCTGAACCTCATCGACCGCGCCAAGGCCGCAGGCTGCTCGGCGCTCGTGCTGACGCTCGACCTGCAGATCCTCGGCCAGCGCCACAAGGACCTGCGAAACGGCCTGTCCGCTCCGCCGCGTTTCACGCCGAAACATCTCTGGCAGATGGCGACGCGGCCCTTCTGGTGCCTCGACATGCTCGGCACCAAGCGCAGGACTTTCGGCAATATCGTCGGCCACGCCAAGGGGGTCGGCGACCTTTCCTCGCTCTCCTCATGGACCTCGGAACAGTTCGATCCGCAGCTGTCCTGGAAGGATATCGAATGGATCCGCGAGCGCTGGGGCGGCAAGCTGATCCTCAAGGGCATCCTTGATGAGGAAGACGCACGCATGTCGCTCGGCAGCGGCGCGGACGCCATCATCGTTTCCAACCACGGCGGCCGCCAGCTCGATGGCGCCGCCTCCTCGATCAGCATGCTGCCGCGCATCGTCGATGCCGTCGGCGATCAGATGGAAGTGCATCTCGACGGCGGCATCCGCTCCGGCCAGGACGTGCTGAAGGCACTGTGCTACGGCGCCAAGGGCACCTATATCGGCCGCCCTTTCCTCTACGGCCTCGGCGCCGGCGGCAAGGCCGGCGTGCGCCGCACGCTCGAGATCATCCGCAAGGAACTCGACATCACGATGGCGCTCTGCGGTGAGCGCGACGTGAAGAACCTCTCGCGCAACAACCTGCTCAAGGACGTTTGAGACGGGCTGGCGGTGCCGGGCGCTTCATGCGAGAATGCGGTATGGACAAGCGCAACGACATATCCGATGACCTTGACCGCCGTATCGATGCGCTTGCGGCGCGGTCGTCCCTGACGCGCGGCCAGATCATCGAGGACGCGCTTGCGCATGGCCGGTCGCTCGCCTGGCAGGAAAAATGGATCGAGGGCGTCGAAGCCGGGCTTGCGGATGCGGATCGAGGCGACTTCGCCAGTGAGGAAGCGATCGCCGCCGTGCTCAACAGATACGCATCGCGCTGATTGCAGATGACGCCGGTCGTCTGGACCCGCCGCTATCTCCGCGAATTGCAGGCGATCGGCGACTATATTGCTGAACGCAATCCCGCTGCTGCCGGCAAAGTCGTCGCGAATATTCATGGGCGCACGAAACGCCTACTGTCCGGTAATCCCTTTATCGGCCGTACCGGAGAGATCGAAGGAACCCGGGAACTCGTGGTGCCGGGTATGCCCTATGTCGTTGCCTATCGTGTCCTCGAAACGCGCGTGGAAGTGCTCTTCGTGCAGCATGGTGCGCGCGAGTGGCCGGACACGTTCTGACCGTCAGGCGCCCTCAAATCCCTGCAGCACGTTCACCGCGTTGACGCCCAGCGCATCGACGGCGTAGCCGCCTTCCATGACGAAGAGCGTCGGCAGGCCGAAATCGGCGATGCGGCGGCCGATCGTCGTGAAGTGCTCGCTCTCCAGCTTGAACTGCGAGATCGGATCGTCCTTGAACGTATCGACGCCGAGCGAGATGACGAGGGCGGTCGGGGCGTAAGCGCGGATCTTTTCGTGCGCGTCCTCGAAGGCGGCCTGCCATTCGCTCCAGGGCGTACCTGATGGGAGCGGGTAGTTGAGGTTATAGCCTTCGCCCTTGCCGGCGCCGCGTTCGCGGGCATAGCCGAGATGGAAGGGGAATTCGAAATCCGGATCGCCGTGCAGGCTGGCCAAGAGCACGTCGTCGCGGTCGTAGAAGATCTCCTGCGTGCCATTGCCGTGGTGGTAATCGACATCGAAGATCGCGATGCGGGCGTGGCCGTTGTCGAGGAAGCGCTGGGCGGCGATGGCGGCATTGTTGAGGTAGCAATAGCCGCCGAAGAAATCGCGGCCGGCATGATGACCGGGCGGGCGGCAGAGCGAGAAGGCGGCGCGCTCGCCCGAAAGCACGGCGTCCGCGCCGGCAAGGGCGGTGTCGGCGGCGCGCTTGGCGGCCTGCCACGTCGTCTCGGTGATGGAGCCTGCCATGTCGAAGGAATAGTAGGACAGGCGCGCGTCGAGACCGGAGGGCGGGGCGTCG
>CBFGOD010000460.1:0-3621 GCA_965650295.1 uncultured Shinella sp.
CGTCTCCGCCTTGAAGCCCGCCTTCTTCGCCCAGTCCAGCGCGATGGGATCGATCGTGCCGGTCTCGATATGGGCCGGGGTGATCGCAAAGATCGGCAGCGTCTTTCCGTTCTTCGTGTTGAAGGGAGAGGGCCGGTCGATGAACTGGAAGGGGGCCATGGGGTAACCTTTGGAGAGAGCCGCGAGAATCGGCCAATTAACACTCTGTTAGGGTTAACAGATTATTGCTGGAGCGGAGATTGCGGCGTGATTCCTTAACTGCCGCGTCATGCGGAAATCGCTTCGGGGACTGATCATGACCGCTTACCGCACGCGTTCGTCACTTTGCAAAGGGCTCCTGAGGGGCGTTGCCCTCGTCACCATCGCCGTGGCGGTGGCCGGCTGCGCCGGCGGCAAGAGCAACCTCACCACCGGCTCGATTTCGCGCAGCGGAAAGCCCGTCGACCAGATGAATGCGACGGAGCTTCGCGGTGCTGCCGACAGCATCGGCCAGGCCTATGCGAAGAACCCTAAGGACCGCAATATCGGCCTCAACTACGCCAATGTGCTGCGCATGAACGGGCGCAACGACCAGGCGCTCGCCGTCATGCAGCAGGTCGCCATCAATTTCCCGAGCGACCGCGACGTGCTCGCCGCCTACGGCAAGGCGCAGGCCGCCGCCGGCCAGCTGGAGCAGGCGCTGAACACGATCAATCGCGCCCAGACGCCGGATCGCCCCGACTGGCGGCTGAAATCGGCCGAAGGCGCCATTCTCGACCAGCTCGGCCGGTCCGGCGAAGCACGCCAGCGCTACCGCGAGGCACTCGACATCAACCAGAACGAACCCTCGGTTCTCTCCAATCTCGGCATGTCCTATCTGCTTTCGAAGGACCTGAAGACGGCGGAGACCTATCTGCGCTCTGCGGCCTCCCAACCCGGCGCCGACAGCAGCGTGCGCCAGAACCTGGCGCTGACCATCGGCCTGCAGGGGCGCTTCCAGGAAGCGGAAAACATCGCACGGCAGGAACTGACCGCCGACCAGGCGGAGGCCAATGTCAAATATCTGCGCGGCATGCTCGCCCAGCAGAATTCCTGGAAGAAGCTCGCCGCCGACGACAACGGCAATACGAACTGAGACCAGACAATATCGAAATTTCGGATATTCCCTCCCAAGGACGCCTTCGCCCCGGCCGGGTTTACCTGGTCGGGGCGTTTTCTTTGGAGCGAGGTCTTGCGTGGGGCAGGCGGCTTATTTGAAACTGTCGGAAACCTGAATGCCGGCAGGGCCGAGAATGACCGCGACCAGCACGGGCAGGAAGAACAGGATCATCGGTACGGTTAGCTTCGGCGGAAGCGCCGCCGCCTTCTTTTCCGCCTCGTTCATGCGCTGGTCACGGCATTCCTGGGCAAGCACGCGCAGCGCCTGCGCGATCGGCGTGCCGTAGCGTTCCGCCTGGATGAGCGCCTGTGCGACCGACTTCACCGTTTCCAGGCCGATACGCGTGCCGAGATTTTCATAGGCCGCACGCCGCTCCTGAAGGAAGGAGAGTTCGGCCGTCGTCAGCACCAGTTCCTCGGCCAGCTCCGGCGAGGCCATGGCGATTTCATCCGCCACGCGCTTGAAGGCGACTTCGATCGAAATACCCGATTCCACGCAGATCAGCATGAGGTCGAGCGCATCCGGCCAGGCGCGGCGGATCGAGCTCTGGCGCTTGTTGACCTTGTTGGTGATGAAGATGTTCGGGGCGTAAAAGCCGAGATAGGCGCTCAGAAGCGCGGCCAGCACGCGCATGAACAGCGGCTTGTCCGCGAGATAGCCGAGATAGAAGATATAGAAGGCGCCCACGGCGCCGAAGAGGAACGGCAGCACGAAGCGCGCGAACAGGAAGATGTTGAGGGCGTTCTGCGAGCGATAACCGGCCTGGCGCAGCCGGTTCATCGTGTTGGCATCGACCAGCGCTTCGCGCAGATTGAGCCGCTCGACGATCTGACGGACCGAGGTGTTGTGCTGGGCGCGCAGCGAGGCCTTGTTGTTGATGGCCTCCGCATTGAGGCGTGCGCGCTCGCGTGCGCGCATCTGCTCGCGCTCGAGCGCCACCGATTTCATGCGTTTTTCAAGGTCGCCGCGGTCGAGATAGGGCGCTGCCAGCGTGTAGATGGTGGCAAGAACCGCCATCATCACGAAGGCGGGCAACAGAACGGCCGGGTCGGTAAGGGTATTGATAAGTCCGGACATGGCCCCCGCGCTCCTTAGATGTCGAAGTTGATCATTTTGCGCATCATGAGAATGCCGATGGACATCCAGGCGAGGCCGCAACCGAGGATCATATTTCCCCGCGGATCCGTGAACAGGATCATGATGTAGTCGGGCGAGGTCAGGTAGATGAGCAGGGTCACGATGAAGGGCAGGGAGCCGATGATGCCGGCCGAGGCCTTCGCCTCCATTGAGAGCGCGCTGACCTTGTCGCGCATCTTGCGCCGTTCGCGCAGCACGCGGGAGAGGTTGCCGAGCGCTTCCGAGAGGTTGCCGCCGGCCTGGCTCTGGATGGCGATGACGATGGCGAAGAAGTTGACTTCCTGCAACGGAATGCTGGTGAACATGCGCGCGCAGGCTTCCGGCACGCTCAGGCCGACCTGCTGGGCCTCCACGATCTTGCGGAACTCCGTACGCACCGGCTCCTGGCCTTCCGCGGCGATGAGGCGAAGCGCATCCGTCAGCGGCAGACCGGATTTGATGGAGCGCACCATCACGTCGAGGGCGTTGGGAAGTTCGGCAAGGAATTTCTTGAGGCGTCGCTTGATCATGAACCCGACGAACCAGCGCGGCATGCCGAGCGCGGCAATCACGGCGACGCCAAGCGCGATGAGCAGCGCGCCGCTCGAAACGAGCGCGAGCACGAAGGCAAAGAGACCGAAGATGGCGCTATAGACGTAGAACCGGGACACCGTGGTCGACAAGCCGGCCTGGGTGAGCTTGGCCTTCAGGGTGGTCGCGACGCGCTTGGTCTGCTCCTGCTGTTTCTTTTCCAGGTCCTTCAGCGAATCCTGCACGGATTTGCGGCGCTTCGAAAGTTCCTGCATGCGGTCGCGCGCCGCCTTGGCCTTCGACTGGTCGGTCTCGGCGGCCTGAACCCGGCGCACGCGGCTTTCTGCCTTCTTCTGCGTCTCGATGCGCGAGAAGAGAACGCCGTAGGTGATGCCCGCGGTGGAAAGCGCTGCCAGCGCGAAGATCGCGATGATGGTGATATCCAGTCCGAACATCGCGTCCCCTTACGGCTTTTCCATCGCGTCGAGCGTCGCCGCCAGGCGCTTGTCCTCGTTGAAGTAACGGGCGCGGTCCCAGAAGTGCGGCTTGCCGATGCCGGTGCCGGTGTGCTTGCCGATGAGACGGCCGTTGGCATCTTCGCCCTGGATTTCGAAGCGCATGAGGTCCTGGGTGACGACGACGTCGCCTTCCATGCCGACCACCTCGGTGATGTGGGTGATGCGGCGCGAACCGTCGCGCAGGCGCGAGGCCTGGATGATGACGTCGATCGATCCGGCGATGATTTCACGCACGGTTTTCGCCGGCAGCGTATAGCCGCCCATGGCGATCATCGATTCCATACGGCTCAGGCATTCGCGCGGCGTGTTGGCGTGGAT
>CBFGOD010000461.1:0-3604 GCA_965650295.1 uncultured Shinella sp.
AGAACGAAATGCGTGTCCGCGCATTCCTGGCCTTCCTGTTCCTGCTGCCGCTCGGTTCGACCGTCCTCAACATTACCCATGCGGCCGAAGTAACGGTTGATGACGGAAGCACATCGATGAGGAGCGTTGCAGCAAACGATCCCGCGAACGGAAACGTCTGGACTTCGCTGGCCCAATCCTTCACGGCAACGAACAGTCAGATTCGTTTCGGATTTCGATTGACCGACATCGATTCGTCTCTTCCAAATGCTGGCGCCCAACTCACTTACGATTTGTATCGCGGCGAAAGCTTTTCCGGCGTACCCCTCGCCAGCCGGACCGTCGTCATGCCATCGACACTGTCGGACGACCCGCGATCGGCATTCGGCGATGTCGGTTTCGTCGAGGCGGATTTTTCCAGCGTGCAGCTTGATGTGGGATATCGCTACACCGTCCGGATCAGCATGCCTGCTTCAGGCGTACCTCCAACGGGGTCGTATGCCGGCATCAGCGTCTGGACCAGCATTGACGATCCATATCCGGGAGGTCGGTTCTTCTTTCCTGCCGGCTACGACAACACGTTCTTCGAAAGCGACGACATGCTGTTCCATATGGAAGCCGCAACCGGTACGTCTTCGCAAACCGCGTTCGCCCTTGGCGAGGACATCATGGCCACCAGCGCCGTACCCGCCGGTGTCAAAACTCCACTCGGCGTCCTGGCACACGTTGCGGGATTTGATCTGGCAAATGGTCGATACGGCACTCTCCTTGCCTGTCAACTCATGGACCGATTCATTGCGTACGCCGAAAAAGCAGTCGCCGGAGGCCGCCTCGCAGAGTCTTATGGCGAAGAGTGGATTCTCCGGGCGGAACAGTTGAAGACCCAAGCCAGCTGTCCGTAGGCGACTTGCCGCGCACTACGTTTGCTCCGGCGTGCTCAATAACGGGAATTCAGGTCCGTAGAGCGCACTACCCGAACCGGCTCGTTCGGGTAGTGCCGCCGGCAGGATTCACTCCACGCGGGTGTCGGTCGCGATCCAGTTCACTTCCCACGTCCTGCCGCCGTCGGCGGAGAACGCCTGCTCGAAGCGGATCGTGTCGGGGTCGACAGGCATGATCACAAAGCGCACGAGGACGGCGCGGCCGTTGAAGTCTTCCTGGTCGTAGAACTCGCCGCGACCGTCCTTGAACTCGCCGATCGTGGGCTGGCTCAGACTGCCGCTCGCGGCGTTGGCGAAGTTGAGGCTCCATTGCCGCGATTGCGGGTTGTAGAGGCGCAGGTTCAAGCCTTCGAAATGACCGGCGGGGCCATCGGCGACGAGTTCGACCAGGTTGGCGCGGCCATTCCAGACCTTGCGCACGGTGGTCGTGCCTTCGTATTCGGTCCACTCGTCGGATCCAGACAAGGGGTGGACGCGGCGCTTCAGGTGGGTCTTCCAGGTGCCGATCTCGAAGTCGAAGTCGTGTTGTCCGTCGTGCACTGCCGCCCCGGCGATCGGGCGACCCGGGGCCTGCGGTTGCGCCAGCGCTGGCAACGCCGGCAACGACAGCATGGCCAGCACGCAGAGGAAGCCCCCGGGCGAAAACGTGTCGTTGCGGTTGGGCATGGCATCCTCCAGCGGCGAGACTGCCGACCACCATGGAGGTCCCCATGTCCAGCGACAAGAACGCACGCCAAGGTGCGTATCCACGGCCGCCACGGCGCAATCCGTTGGCCGATTGCCCGTTGACCGCGGCCTTCGCCGCCGTGGGCGGGAAATGGAAGTTGACGATCCTCTACTGGCTGTCGCACGAGGAGCATCACTTCTCGGGCCTGCTGCGACGGGTGGCGCCGATCTCGCACAAGGTGTTGACCGAACAGCTGCGCGAGCTGGAAGCCGACGGACTCGTGGCCCGCGAATCGACCGGCCCCGTGCCGGCACCGGTGCGCTATCACCTCACCGACTATGGCCAGACGGTGCTGCCACTGGTGGAAAGCGCCCGGGTGTGGGGCGTGGAGCACCTTCGACGCAGGTCCGGCGGGACGCAGCCCTCGCCCGCATTGAATTGCTCGGCAGCGATGGAACTGCGACCTGTTTGACCGAGATGTTGATCAAGTCTTGATCAACGACAGGCAGATTCCGGTTGCCGTCATCCGGATTTGCCCGATGACAGAAAGCCGCCCGAAGGCGGCTTCATGCTGGGTGCAAGCCTGGTCGGTCAGTCGCCCGCGACCGCCGGATCGTCCGAAGCGTGGTCGACGACGTACTGCCAACGGCCGTCGATGCGGCGCGACACGTCGGTGTAGCGCCCGGACTCGGTGGTTTCCTTGCCGTCCTTCTTCGAGACGGTCACCACCGTGAACGTGCCCCAGGACGCGGCCTCGTTTTCGTCCGAGAGCTTCCCCAGCTCGGTGAGTTTGGCGCTCTTGATGGTGGACGCGGCGAAGAAGTCGACGTAGCCGGCGCGGATCGCGTCACGGCCCCGCATCATCGGCGCGCCCGGCAGCCACAGCACCGCATCGGGTGCGTAGCACTGCGCCACCGCATCGGCATCCCCGGCTTCGAAGGCCGGCTGCCAGCACGCCTGGGTCGACTCGGGAGGCGCGGGAGGTGCCGGAGGTGCCGGAGGTGCCGGAGGTGCAGCCATCAGCGGGGAGGCTGACAGGGCCAATACGCAGGTCATCACGAACATTTTCGTAGTGGGCACGATGCAGTCCTCTTGTGGTGAATGGTGTCCACTGCAACGTGGACGCGGCCTTCGTGCGGCCGCTTCGCCCAGCGACCATCGCGCCCTATGCGCATGCCTCCATCGGCGGCGCCGACGCGCGCCGATTGCGCCGGAATGACAGAAAGCCGCCCGGAGGCGGCTTTCTACGGTTCGCGTGCCGGTCGCACCGGCAATCAGTCACTTCACGCGACGGCGGCCCCGCGACCAGGAATCGTAGGGCGGGCTCAAGCCCGCCTTATGCCGATCACGCCCCTCCAGCCCCCCAATCCTCCGGATAGTCACCCGCCCTCACCCAGCGATGGAACGACGAATACGGCCAATCCGCAACGCGCAGCACTTGCCCGTGTTTGACCGGATTGAAGTGGATGTAGTCGACGTGCCGGCGCAGATCGCATTCATCGCGGATCAAGTGTTCCCAGTACCTGCGTTGCCAGATGCCGCGTTCCCGTCTGGCCACGCGTTGCGCGCAACGCCTCTCCTCCGGTGGCAGGCGGCGCGAAAAGCCCGACTTGATCTGGGCCCATCGGTTGGCATTGTCAGCATCGCCGGGCGGCAGTCGCCATACGCAATGCAGGTGCTCGGGAAGCACGACAATCGCCAGCACCTCGAAGGGCCGCACGGCATGCGTGGCGTGGAATGCAACGCGAAGGTCATCGATCCGATCCACCAACAACCGACGACGACGTTCCAGAAGATTCACCGTGAAGAAATAGGTGCCGCCCGGCACCCGCATGCGGCGATAGTTCGACATTCCGCGAATGTGCCGTGTAATCGCGGCTTCAGGACATCGGCCGCCTCCGCATTCGCACATCCGGAAAATCCGACGGCCAGCCACCGAAGCCGAGACCATCGGCGCAACACCCCATCCCGAAAGGTGGGCCAGGGCCCACCCTACGATTCGATCAAAGCGCCCGGC
>CBFGOD010000462.1:0-3604 GCA_965650295.1 uncultured Shinella sp.
CACCAAACCGAGGCCGGGACCGGCTGATCCGCACTGGCACCCATGCCGATCATCCCCGTCAGCATGGCGAATTTCGCGACGAAGCCGGAGAGCGGCGGCAGGCCCGACAAGAGGATGCCGCAGGCGGCAAAGCAGATGCCGAGTACCGCGATCGTTCCCGGCATAGTCACGCCGATCTCGACCTCCTGCTCCTCCTCGTCCGCATCACCATAGGCTTCCATGGTGACGGCGAGAACCGACGCACCGGCATCCTGCCCGCGCTCGACAAGCTCGATCAGCATGAAGAAGGCGCCGATCGTCAGGGTGGAGCTGACCATGTAGAAGAGTGCGCCCGCCGTGACCTCGCCATTGCTGAGGCCGAGGACCGCCAGAAGCGTGCCGGAGGAGACAAGCACGGAATAACTCGCCAGACGGCCAAGCGCCTGGGAGGCGAGCACGCCGATCGTACCGAAGGCGATCGTCGCCATGCCGCCATAGAGCAGCACGTTGAGGCCGAGGCCGGCGGATTCACCCTGCCCGAAGACGAGCAGCGAGAGACGCAGGATCACATAGATGCCGACCTTGCTCATGATGGCGAAGATGCCGGCAACCGGCGCGACAGCCGCGCTATAGGCGCCGGGCAGCCAGAAGTTCAGCGGCCACATGCCGGCCTTGATGAGGAAGACGACGCCGAGAATGGCAGCCCCCGCCTCAAGCAGCATGCGCCGCTCGCCTTCGATTTCGCCGATGCGCACAGCAAGGTCGGCCATGTTGAGCGTGCCTGCGGAGCCATAGATCGCGCTGACGCCGATCAGGAAGCAGAGCGCCGCAGCAAGGTTGACGGCGATGTATTGCAGGCCCGCCTTGACGCGCATCGGGCCGGAGCCGTGCATCAGAAGACCGTAGGAGGCGGCGAGCATCACCTCGAAGAAGACGAAGAGATTGAAGAGATCGCCCGTCAGGAAGGCGCCGTTGAGCCCCATCAGCAGGAACTGGAACAGCGAGTGGAAATGCGCACCGGCCGCATGCCAGCGGGCGAGCGCGTAGACCAGTGCCGGAATGGCGAGGATCGCGGCGAGCACGAGCATCAATGCCGAGAGCCGGTCGACGACCAGCACGATGCCGAAGGGTGCCGGCCAGTTGCCGAGGAGATAGACGCCGTCGAAAGCGCCGCCACTGCCGTTCGCCAGCCGGAAAAGGTTGATGGCGATGGCGGCGAGCGCCAGTGTGGAGACGACGCTGATCATGGCTTTGACGACGCGCTGGCGCTCGTCGAAGAACAAGAGAAGCGCACCCGCGATCAGCGGAATGACGATCGGCGCGATGATGAGGTGTTGCTGCCAGCCGCTCATTTAGGCTGCTCCCTGCCATCGACATGGTCGGTGCCGGTCAGCCCGCGAGCGGCGAGCAGCACGACGAGGAACAGTGCCGTCGTGGCAAAGCCGATGACGATCGCCGTCAGCACAAGCGCCTGCGGCACGGGGTCCGTCAAAGTCGAGACGTCGACGCCCTCGCCGAGCAGCGGTGCAGCATTGGATTTCACGCCGCCGACGCCGAAGATGAAGAGATTGACGGCATAGGAGAGCAGCGACAGGCCGATGATGACCTGGTAGGTGCGCGGGCGCAGGATCAGCCAGACGCCCGAGCCGGTCATGATGCCGATACCGATTGCGAGAACGAGTTCCATCAGGTTTCCTCCGCCTTGGGGGCGTCGAGACTGCGGACCCGATGCGTGCGTATGGATTGGTGGGCAAGTGCGATGAGGATCAGCACCGTTGCGCCGACGACGAGCGAGAAGACGCCGAGATCGAAAAGCAGCGCGCTCGCGGCCGGCACCTTGCCGATGAACGGCACCTCTATGTATTGCGAGTGGGTGGTCAGGAACGGATAGCCCAGCAGCCATGCGCCCATGCCGGTCGCCGCCGCCATGATGAGGCCGAACCCCATCCAGCGCAGCGGCAGGATACGCAGGCGATCTTCCGCCCAGCGCACGCCACCCGCAAGATATTGCAGCAGGAAGGCGATGGCCATGGTGATGCCGGCGGCAAAGCCGCCGCCCGGCAGGTCGTGGCCGCGCAGGAAGATATAGACCGAGAAGGTCGCGATAACAGGGAACATCCACTGCATGATGACCGAGGGCACCAGCAGGTAGTCGCGCACCGTATCGCCTGCCGAACGCTCGGGCCGCTCCGCATCGAAGGCGTTCTGAATGCGCTGCTGCTCGGGCTTCTCGACGCTGTCGGGCGCCGGACGGAAGCGGCGAAGCAGCGCAAAGATCGTCAGTGCCACGATGGCCAGAACCGCAATCTCGCCCATCGTGTCGAAGCCGCGGAAATCGACGAGGATGACGTTGACGACATTGCGCCCGCCGCCTTCGCTATAGGCCTTGTCGAGGAAGTAGCTGGCGATCGCGTCCGGCACCGGCTGTGTCATGATCGCGTAGGAAAACAGGAACATGCCGAAGCCGCAGGAAATCGCGAGCAGGAAATCGCGAAAGCGGCGGCTGCGCGCGGAAAACGACACGGAGTTATCGACCTTTTCCGAGCGCTTCGGCAGCCAGCGCAGGCCAAGCAACAGCAGAACCGTCGTGACGATCTCGACGACGAGCTGCGTGATGGCAAGGTCTGGCGCGGACAGCCAGACGAAGGTGATGCAGGTGGTGATACCGGCACCGCCGAGCAAGACGAGAGCGGCGAGACGGTGATACTTCGCCTGGTAGGCCGCGCCCAATGCACAGAACGCGCCGATAGCCCAGACGGCGGCAAAGGTCGGATCGATATCCTTCAAGACCAGCGGCTTCGGCGAGAAGCCCGCAAGGTAAAGCGAGACCGCACCGGCCAGGAAGCCCGCGGCTGCGACGAGGCGAAGTTGCGGCTGGAGGTGGCGCGTGCCGAGATTGCTTTCCAGCCAGCGCGCCCATTTCCAGGAGACGGTGACGAGAATACGCTCGAAGATACGCTGGCCGCCGAGATGCCGGAAAAGCGGCGGCCCGTCGTCGCATTTGGCGAGATAATCCTTCAGCACGAAATAGAGCGCCGCACCGCCGACAAGCGCGATCAGGCTCATGATCAGCGGCGTGTTGACGCCGTGCCAGATGGCGAGGCTGTATTCCGGTGTGCGATCACCGAGCACGGAGATGACGGCGGAATGCAGGAACGGGCCGATCGACAGGCTCGGAATGATGCCGACGACGAGGCACGCCAGCACGAGAAATTCGATGGGGAAGCGCATCCAGTGCGGCGGCTCGTGCGGCTTGGGTTTCGGCAGATCCGTCGGCTCGGGGCCGAAGAACACCATGTGGATGAAGCGCAGCGAATAGGCGACGGAGAAGGCGCCGGCCAGGGTGGCGACATAGGGCAGGACGCGGTCGAGCACGGAATCGGCGTGCGTCTCCACGGCTTCGGCGAAGAACATTTCCTTGGAAATGAAGCCGTTGAGCAGCGGCACCCCGGCCATGGCGGCACTGGCCACCATGGCAAGCGTTCCCGTTATCGGCAGGTATTTCAAGAGCCCGCTCAATCGTCGCATGTCGCGCGTGCCGGTCTCGTGGTCGATGATGCCGGCGGCCATGAAAAGCGAGGCCTTGAAGGTCGCATGGTTCATCATGTGGAAAATCGCCGCGACC
>CBFGOD010000463.1:0-3604 GCA_965650295.1 uncultured Shinella sp.
GCAACACCAAGGTGATGCGCCAGGCGCTGGAAAGCTCGCATCGCGGCTGGGGCAAGTCGGTCATCATCGGCGTTGCGGGCGCCGGCCAGGAGATCTCGACGCGTCCGTTCCAGCTGGTGACCGGCCGCAACTGGATGGGCACGGCCTTCGGCGGCGCACGCGGCCGCACCGATGTTCCCAAGATCGTCGACTGGTACATGGACGGCAAGATCCAGATCGATCCGATGATCACCCATACGATGCCGCTCGAGGACATCAACCACGGCTTCGAGCTGATGCACAAGGGTGAGAGCATCCGCGGCGTGGTCGTCTATTGAGCACGCAGACGCCTTACAGCATCGACGTGCGGAGGATGGAAACGTTCTCCGCCGTCGAGCTTTATAAACTGCTGACTTTGCGCGTGTCGGTCTTCGTGGTGGAGCAGGCCTGCGCCTATCCGGAACTGGACGGCAAGGATACCGATGCGCTCCACCTGCGCCTGTTGATCGACGGCGATACCGCCGCCTATGCCCGGCTCTTGCCGCCGGAAGACGGCGCGGCACCCCGCATCGGCCGCGTGCTCGTCGCGCCCGGCCATCGTGGCAAGGGGCTGGGCGAAACGATCATGCGCGAAGCCATCCGCGCCTGTGAGGAGCATTTTCCGGATATGGCTATCGAACTTTCGGCCCAAAGCTATCTGGAGCACTTTTACACGGCACTCGGCTTCACGCCGATCTCGGAGGAATATGTCGAGGACGGCATTCCGCATATCGACATGGTGCGGGCTGCGACAGACTGACGGTCATCAAATGACGGGCAAGAACCTGTTCTTACCCCTCGGGAATTGCTAGACTTTCAGCACCATCATTTCACGGGAACACCGCATGTCGCAGGGATCTGCCGTATCGCTGACAAAAGAGCAGCAGGCGCTCGTTGAACGCCTGGTCCGCTCGGGTCGCTTCGACGGCACCAATGATGTCGTCTCCACCGGGTTGCGCTTGCTTGAAGAACACGAACGGGAAGCGGCAAAGGTTCTTGCTGGGTTCGAAGATGCAATCGAAACCGGTCTTGCAAGCGGCGAAGCGACGGACATGGAAAGCGCCGAAACGCTGAACGCCCTGTTTCGGCAGCGGAGATAGTCGCTTTGGGACGCATTCTCCGCCGCCCCCAATTCATCGAGGACCTGCGTGCGGTATGGGACTTCATCGCAAGAGACAGCGAAGACCGCGCCGATGCCTTCCTTCTCGAGCTGGAACGGCATTATCGCCTGCTTTCGGACAATCCGGGCCTTGGACCGAAGCGCTTTCCGCGCTATCCCGAGATGCGTCTATTGCCGTTCCGACGCTATATCATCATCTACGCCGCATTGGCGGACGGTTCCGGCATAGAACTCGTACGCCTTTTGAATGCGGCCAGGGACTATCACCGTTATTTCGATGACTGATACGCCACCCACCATCTATGTCGACGCGGATGCCTGCCCGGTGAAGCCGGAGATTATCAAGGTCGCGGAGCGTCACGGACTGCCGGTGACCTTCGTCGCCAATTCGGGTCTGCGTCCGTCGCGCGATCCGATGGTGAAGAACGTCATCGTCTCCGGCGCGTTCGATGCGGCGGACAACTGGATCGCCGACGCTGTGATCGAGGGCGACATAGTGGTCACGGCCGATGTGCCGCTGGCGGTGCGCTGCGTCGCCAAGGGCGCGCATGTGACGGGACCGACCGGGCGGCTGTTCGACCGGGCGAATATCGGCATGGCGAGCGCCATGCGTGATCTCGGTGCGCATCTGCGCGAGACCGGCGAGAGCAAGGGCTACAACGCCGCCTTCTCGCCGCGCGACCGTTCCGCCTTCCTGGAAACGCTCGACCGGCTCTGCCGCCGGGCGAAGAGCGCGCGGGCCGGCGCATGACGAAGGCGCCGGGACGCAAGGTCTATGGCCGGCACGTGCCTTTCTATGCAGGTGTCGGCGCCGCCCTGCTTCTGGGCATCCCTGCGGTTTGGCTGAAGCCGGATTTCGCCATCGACATCGCGGCGATTGCCTTCTTTCTCAGCTATCTTGCGCTGACGGCCGTGCGGCTGCCGCATCTGACGGCCGGATATCTCGAACATTACGCAACCGACGCCGACGAGCCTGTAGCGATCATCTTCGCTGTCACCGTCCTTGCGGCCGCCGTCGCGACGGGGTCGCTGTTCGTCGTGCTGAACGCGCCTGCGGCGTCCGGCCTCGAATTCGTGCTCGCCTTTGCCTCGGTCGCGCTCGGCTGGCTCACCATCCACACCATGGCCGCCCTGCACTATGCCCATCTCTACTGGCGCCCCGGCAGCACGGAAGAGAGCCAGGATGCCGGCCGCAGCCTCGATTTTCCCGGCAAGGCGCCGCCCGGCGTCTATGATTTTCTCTATTTCGCCTTCGTGATCGGCATGACGGCGCAGACTTCCGACGTCGCGATTACCTCCACGGCAATGCGCAAGGTCAATCTGCTGCACGCGATTGCGTCCTTCTTTTTCAACACGGTGCTGGTCGCCGCCGCGGTCAATGCGGCGGTGTCGCTGGCGTCCTGAAATCAATCGGAGTTTTTGATGAAAGTGCTTTCCCAAAACACTGCCTTCGGCGGCATGCAGGGCGTCTTCGCCCATGAGTCCGAAGCCTGCAAGACCGAGATGACCTTCGCCGTCTTCGTGCCGCCGCAGGCAATCAGCGAACCGCGCCCGGTACTCTGGTATCTCTCCGGTCTCACCTGCACCCATGCCAATGTCATGGAGAAGGGCGAGTACCGCCGCATGGCTGCCGAGCTTGGCCTGATCATCGTCTGCCCGGATACGAGCCCGCGCGGCAACGACGTGCCGGACGAGCTGACCAACTGGCAGATGGGCAAGGGTGCCGGCTTCTATCTCGACGCCACGGAAGCGCCCTGGGCGGAAAACTACCAGATGTACAGCTACGTCACCGAGGAGCTGCCGAACTTCCTGCGCCAGCATTTCCGCATGGACATGGATCGCCAGGGCATTTTCGGCCATTCAATGGGCGGCCATGGTGCAATGACCATTGCGCTGAAGCATCCGGACCGTTTCAAGAGCTGCTCGGCCTTCGCGCCGATCGTCGCACCCTCCAGCGCCGACTGGTCGATCCCGGCCTTCGAAAAATATCTCGGTGCCGACAAGGCGGCCTGGCGCGAATACGATGCCTGCGCACTCGTCGAGGACGGCGCCCGCTTCCCGGAATTCCTGATCGACCAGGGCAAGGCCGACGGCTTCCTGGACAATGGCCTGCGTCCCTGGCTGTTCGAAGAGGCGATCAAGGACACGGACATCAAGCTGACGCTGCGCATGCACGAGCGCTACGATCATTCCTACTACTTCATCTCGACCTTCATGGACGAGCATCTGAAGTGGCATGCCGAACGCCTCGGCGCCTAATTGAAAGGCTATGGCGGGGGCGCATGGCTGACATGCCGCCCCTGCCCTTGCCCTTGCAGTCCCGATCGGCGATAGTCCGCTCCGGTAGACGGCTACCGCCGGGAACATCCCGGTCACGATCGCGGGGACGGCCTCGCTCCCTTGAAACGGAGTAGGCAAATGCCCTGGATCCTTCTTACCCTCGCAGGAATCTTCGAAATCGGTTGG
>CBFGOD010000464.1:0-3598 GCA_965650295.1 uncultured Shinella sp.
GTCGAGCCGCGCGGCGCGCTGGTCGTGACGCTGGATCTGCCCACCGGCAAGCTGCGCCTCGTCGCCGCGCATTTCGGGCTGTTGAAGCGCTCGCGCGAACAGCAGGCCATGGCGATCCTCGCCTCGCTCGCGCAAGACGAGGCGATGCCGACGCTGCTCGTCGGCGATCTCAACGAATGGCGCGTCGGGCGGGGCTCATCGCTCGCCCGCCTGCATCCGACCTTCGATCCGGCCTCCGGCGCGGTGCCGAGCTTTCCCTCGCGCTTCCCCGTGCTGGCGCTCGACCGGGCGCTCGGCCATCCGCATGACCTCGTCACCTCCGTGGAGGTGCATGATTCACCGCTCGCCCGCGTCGCGTCGGATCACCTGCCGATCAAGGCGCATATCGATTTGAAGGTCGTCTCGGAACGCTCGGCGGAGCCTAGAGATAGGGCGAGCCAAGCCATGTGATGCGCTCGACGAGGCGTTGCACGAAGGGCCGCGCCCTGAGCTCCTCCAGCTTCACCTGTTCGGATCCCTCAAGGGCGGCGTCGATACGCGCGCCGATGAGATCGGCGAAATCAGGGTCGATCACCTCGATATCCACCTCGAAATTCAGCCTGAGCGAGCGCGGATCGATATTGGAGGAGCCGACATAGGACCAGGTGCCGTCGATGACCGTCAGCTTGGAATGGTTGAAGGCGCCCGAGGCCCGCCAGATGCGGCAGCCGTGTTTCAGCATCTGGTCGAACTGCGCGGTCATGGCGAGATCGACGAGCTTCAGGTTGTTGGAGGACGGCACGATGATGTCGATCTCCACCCCGCGCCGCGCCGCCGTGACGATGGCGCTGATCAGCTCCCGGTCGGGCAGGAAATAGGGCGACATGATGCGGATATGATGTTTCGCCACCGAGAGGGCGCCCATCAGCATGCGGTGGTTGGTCTCCAGGCTCCTGTCGGGGCCTGACGGCACGACGCGGGCGAGCATGCCGCTGTCGGGCGCATCCGGCGGCGGGGCGATCTGCCAGGCTTCGCCGGACAGCTCGCCGCCACCGGAAAAGCGCCAGTCCTCATAGGCGATGCGGAAGAGATCGCTGACGACAGGGCCGGTCAGGCGGAAATGCGTGTCGAGTGCGGCCGCGTCGCCGGCAAATTCGGTGCAGAAACCGGCACGGATGTTGAGCCCGCCGGTGAAGGCGACGCTGCCGTCGACGATCAGGATTTTCCGGTGGGTGCGCAGGTTGGCATAGGGCAGGCGCAGACCCATGACGATATTGCCGTTGAAGACATCGACCGGGACATCCGCCCGCTGCAGCTCCGAGACGATCGAGGGAATGGAATAGCGCGCGCCGACCGCATCGATCAGCACGCGCACTTCGACGCCGCGCGCCACGGCGGCCGCAAGCGCCTCGACGAAGCGCTGGCCGGCGGCGTCGCGGTCGAAAATATAGGTTTCGAGCAGGATGGAGCGTTCCGCCGCCTCGATGGCGGAGAGCATCGCGGCATAGGCCTCGTCGCCGGTCGAAAGCAGCCTGATCCGGTTGCCGGAGGTCAGCTTGCAGCGCCCGACCGTATCGCCGAGCCGTTGCATGGCGGCGAGCGCCCGGCCGAAGGCCACCCGCATATGCTCGTTGGAAACGTCGTATTCGGCCCGGTGATACCAGCCGGCGGCGATCAGGCCCTCGCGGCTGAGGTTCAGCGTCTTGCGGCGGATGCGGTTCACGCCGCCGATGGCATAGATGACGGGGCCGACGACCGGCGAGAGCACGATGACGCCGACCCAGCCGATCGCGGCGCGCACCTCTTCCTTCGTCATCGTCGCGTGAATGGCGGCGGGAATGCCGAGGATGATGGAGAGGGCAACGAGGATATGCGGCCAGTAGGCGGAGAGCGTCTCAAACATGATGCGTGCAGACCACCCCTTGCGTCTCCTCCAGCCATAGCCGCAACCACGGCTCGTATTCCCACCCTATATATTGCTTCCGGGAGCATGATTGCGAGGGGTGCAAACCCCTCGCAGGGAAGATTATCTCAGTCCTCCAGCGTGCCGGGCTTTCGATCCTTGCGGGTCGCTTCGTGGCAGGCGATCTTCATCAGGTCGTCGCCGCGCCGCGCGTAACGAGCGGAGGCGCGGGTGGCAATCAGGCCGTCATGCGCCGCCGTCACGTCGATTGTGCCATCGGGAACACCCGGCCGGGTGATCAGCGTCGCCAGAAGATCGCCGGCCTTCACGCTGTCGCCGATATCGCGGTGGAACAGCACGGTGCCCGGCTCGGGCGCGCGCACCATCTCGATATTGTCGAGCGGGATCGCCGGGCCGGTATAGGCTTCTGCCGCATGGGCGGCATCGGTAACGACGCCGCGGCCGGCGAGGAAATTCCAGAGGCCATCGGCATCGCGCTTGGCCATGTCGGGATAGACATCGCGCCGGCCGCGCAGCTCGACGGTCACGGAAAGGCGGCCCGGCACGCTCTTCAGCTTGTCGCCGCCCTGATGCTTGAAGGCATGGCCGACAGCCTCTTCGAAGGCGGTGCTTTCGCCATCGGAGAGGAACACGGCCTGCATGTCGAGGGCCGCCGCAAGGTCGGCCGCCTCCGGCCAGAAGGCGTCGTCGATATAGGCATATTGCAGGCTTTCGTCGTCGCAGTGCAGGTCGAGCATGAGGTCATGGCCGAGTGCGGTGTGCAGCAGCGTGCGCTTCAGCCGGTCGGCGGCGCTGCGGCGGGAAAAATTCTCCAGCAGCGTCTCGCGCTCGGCGAGCGCGATCAGCGGGTAGTCGCGGTTGAAATTGGTGCGCGATCCCAGGTCGAAGCGGCCTTCCATCTCGCCGAAATGGAACTGGGCGAGACCGATCGGGTTGGCCTGCGGGATGACGGTGATATCGCCGCGGATCGCACCCTCGGCATCAGCCTTACGCAGGCGTTCCAGCAGGAAATGCAGGAGGGCGGTGCCGGGCAGCTCGTTGGCATGCAGGGCCGCCTGGATATAGACGGAGGGCGCGGCGGCATCGCTGCCCTTGAAGCGATAGACCGGCACGCGCCATTCGATGCCCGCCGTATCGCCGCCGATGATGATGTCCGAAATCTCCACGTCGCGCCCTCGCTGAATCGTTTTTTGAAGGTTTATGCGAAGTGGACGCGGCGGAAGCAAGTCCCCGGCACCGCCGCGCAAGAAACGGGTTGAAACAAGCCGGGCGAAGCCCGATCTTGTGTTGGAAACGGCAACAGGAGCCGATCATGACCGGCAAGACCCACTATCTGATCTTCGACACGGCGGGCGGCCCCTGCGGCATCGCCTGGACGCAAGCCGGCGTCGTGCGCTTCCAGCTGCCGGGCGAGGACGCCGCCACGACCCGCCGCCTGCTGCTGCGCCACCTGCCCGACGCCGAGGCCGCCGAACCGCCGCCCGCCGTCCAGCAGGCCGTGGCGGCGGCACAGCGCTATTTCGCCGGCGAGGAGGCCGATTTCACCGCCGTGCCGCTCGATCTTGCCGGCCAGAGCGATTTCTTCCTGAAGGTCTATGATGCCGCACGCCGCGTGCACTGGGGCGAGACGACGACCTACGGCACCATCGCCCGCGATCTCGGCGCCGGCCCGGAAATGGCGCGCGAGGTCGGCCA
>CBFGOD010000465.1:0-3593 GCA_965650295.1 uncultured Shinella sp.
CCTCGTCGCCACCCATCTCGCGTGCCAGTCGCTGCTGTCGCATGAGAGCGACGCAGCACTGGTCGCCGCCTGCTCGCTACCGCTTCCGAATGAAATCGGCTACATGCACGCCGCTGTCGGCATCCGCTCGCGCGACGGCCGGTGCAGGCCGTTCGACGCGCAGAGCAGCGGCACGCTCTTCGGCGCAGGCGCCGCCGCAGTGCTGCTGCGGCGCTACGACGATGCCATTGCCGACGGCGACCCGATCGTCGCGATCATCCGCGGCAGCGCGATCAACAATGACGGCGCCACCCGTCTCGGCTTCACCGCGCCGGCCATCGACGGACAGGTGCGCGTCGTCACCGAGGCACTCGCCGTCGCCGGCATCGATCCCGCCGAGCTCGGCTATATCGAATGCCATGGAACAGGCACGCCGATCGGCGATCCCGTGGAAATCTCCGCGCTGCAACAGGCCATAGGGACGGCCGCCCGCTGCACTATTGGTTCCATAAAGAGCAATATCGGCCACCTCGATACCGTTGCCGGGCTGGCAGGCCTGATCAAGGCAGCCCTCATCGTATCGCGCGGCCGCATTCCGGCAATGGCCACATTCTCTGCGCCCAACCCGGCACTCCGGCTGGAGACGACACCCTTCCGCATAAACGCGGACATGGAAATCTGGGACCAGGTCGCGGAAGATCGCATCGCCGGCGTCAGTTCCTTCGGTTTCGGCGGCACCAATGCTCATGTCGTGCTGAGCGGCGCTCCGGCAGCGGCGGTGGTGACGGCATCCGATACGCTGCGGCTTCTCCCGGTCAGCGACCCTGAAAGCCTGGAGACCCTGTGCGCGGACATCGCACGCACCGCGACGCATGCCGATATCACATCGCTTGCCGACAGCCTGTCCTTCGACCGGAAGGGACTGCGCTATCGCCGGTTCGCCGTCGCGAAGGCGGCTGGCGACATCGGCCGGCAACTCGCCACCGCCGGCGTCGTTGCGCGGCAGGGACACAAGGTCGCCTTCCTGTTTCCCGGGCAGGGCTCGCAATTCGCCGGCATGGCCACGGGTCCGGCGCTTGACCAACCCGGTTATCGCGACCATCTGGAAGAGGCCGTGCGGGCTTTCGAGGCCGTCGGCCGTACCGACCTGCGTCCCTATCTGCTCGACGCGGCGGAAAGACGAGATTGCGGAACCGCGCTGGCGCAGGCGGCCCTTTTCGCCACGCAATATGCCCTCGGCCGCCTCCTGCTCGATTGGGGAATACTGCCCGACGCCATGATCGGCCACAGCATCGGCGAATATTCCGCCGCCTGCGTGTCCGGCATTTTCGATCTGTCCACCGCCGCACGTCTGGTTTCGGCGCGCGGCGAAGCGATGGCGCTTTGCCCGCGCGGCGCGATGGCGCTGGTGGCGCTGGCCGAGACGGAGGCCGAAGCTCTCATCGGGACCCTCGGAGCGCCGCTGTCGATCGCATGCAGCAATACCCCGCACCACACCGTTTTGGGCGGGACGGCATCGGCGGTCGAAGACCTCATAAAGGCATGCGCCGAGCGCGGCATCTCCGCCAAGCGGCTGGACACCGCCCACGCCTTCCACACCGCCGACATGGCGGCGGCCTGCGGACCGTTTGCAGCAGCCTTTGCCGGCTGCGTGCTTCGTGCACCACAGATACCGATCGTCTCGACCCGAACGGGCCGCTGGCTTTTGACCGACGAGGCGACCGATCCCGGCTATTGGGCGGGCCAATTGCGCGACAAGGTGCGCTTCTCCGAAGCGGTGCAGACCCTGCTTGGCGATGGCGAATGGGTGCTGGGAGAGGTCGGTGCCGCCGGCGGGCTGTCCGGCTTCGTTCGCTCGATACGGCCGGAACAGCCTGTTATCGAATTGCTGCCCGGACGTGGCGGCGTGGCGGTGGAGACTGGCATGAAGCTGTTGCATGGCGTCGGAACACTCTGGCAACACGGGGCCTCGCTTGACTGGCAGGCCTTTGCCGGCCCGCGCCGCTCGGCGAAAGTGGCCCTGCCGCTTTACCCTTTCCGTCGGGATCGCCATTGGCTGGAGCCGGCCTATGATCGTCTGATGGCCGCCTTCGCGACACCGCTGCCCGATATTCTTGCGAGCACGCCCGAACCCTTGCCCGAAGCGGCGATCAATGCACCGCGGCCTGCTGCGAATTTTGCCGCCCGCCCGCTGCTCGATACCGATTATCGCCCGCCAATAGGCGAACTGGAAACGCAGCTCAAGGCGTTGTTCGAAGGCGTTCTCTATACGAGCCCGATCGGCCGGGACGACGATTTCTTCAGCCTAGGAGGACAGTCGATCCTCATTCTCGACCTCGTGCGCCGTGCCCGCAGCGACGGCCTTCATCTTGAGCCGAGCGACCTGTTCGAGGGACGCACGATCGCAGCGCTCGCCGCCGCCGTCACGGCGCGGACCACGCCAGCTCCCGCGGCATCCGTGCCACAGAACCAGCATTTCGATGTCGACGGCGAGGATCTCCAGCGCCTGCTCGGCATGATCGAAGGAGTAGCCTGATGCTACAGGACAAGAACGTCGCGGATATCGTCGTTGCCAGCCCGCTGCAACAAGGCATGCTCTATCATGGGCTGACAGCCGAGGATCCGGCTGCCTATCTCGAGCAATATACCTTCGTCATCAATGGCCCGCTCGACCTCACGGCCTATCGCAACGCCTGGCACAAGCTGATCGATCGCCAGCCGATGTTGCGCGCTTCCTTCCACTGGGAAGGGTTGCAAAAGGCCTATCTCGTCATTCACAAGACCGCGCCGCTGCCATTGACGATCGAAGATATCGGCGCGCTTTCCGCCGAAGCGCAGGATGAACACATCGATGCCTGGTTGCGACAGGATCGAGACACCGGTTTTCAGCACAATCGGGCGCCGCTCTTGCGCGTGCATGTGCACCGGCTGGCCGAGACGCGCCACCGCGTGACGCTGACCCTGCATCATGCCATTGCAGACGGCTGGTCGCTGACCATCCTGCTCGAGGAATTGAGTGTGCTCTATGCCGGCGGCACCCCTACTCCGCAAGCGGCACCATCGTTCCGCACCTATCTGGAATGGCTGGGCAAACAGGATCATGACGGTGCACGCCGCTGGTGGGGTGAACGCCTCACGGTCGCCGGCACCCCGACGCCGCTGCCGCTCACCGGACCCGGCGTGGCCGGCACCGCAGGCCAAAACCGGTCCGCCTCCCTCGTACTCAACGACGCGGAAAGCCAGTCCGTCCGTGCGGCAGCGCGGGGGATCGGCGTCACGGAAAGCACATTGTTTTCCGCAAGCTGGGCGCTCGTTCTCGCCCGTTACAACAACCACGATCACGTCGTCTTCGGAGAAACCGTTTCGACCCGACCGGCGGAAATTCCCGATGTCGAACGCACCGTCGGGCTCTTCCTCAACGTGCTGCCGACCGTCGTCGAAATCGATGCGCAGGCAACCTGCCGCGACTGGCTCCGCCACCTGCAATCCGCACAGGCAGGCGCGCGCCGCTACGATTTCTTTCCGCTCGTCGAGATGCAGGCCCTCGCCCGCCGGCCGGCCGGCGCCCCGCACTTGTCCCCCCAGGGGGGGGGGGGAAACCAGGCCGGCGGCGA
>CBFGOD010000466.1:0-3576 GCA_965650295.1 uncultured Shinella sp.
CATCAGGCCCGGCATTTCGATCTCGGCGATCTGGATTTCCTTGCGGCCGAAATCGGCAAGCGCGATGTCGGCGACGTGGTAGTCATGGGTGGTGGTCATGAGGTCTCCAGCCTTGTGAGCAATTCCAGCAAAAGTGTTTACGGTTTTGCGTTCGGAATTGCGAAAAACAAAAAGTTCTTTTGATTGATGGCGCTTCCTATCAGGAAACAGCCGCTGGAGCAACCAGACATAAAGAAGTCTTTATATCCTTATATTAACGGGAGGCTTACATCTCCTCGCCGAACTTGTCGGCGATCAAAGCATCGAGCGCATCGAGAACGGCCTCAGCCTGCGCACCCGTCGCCGTCACAAGCACGGAACAGCCGGGGCTGGCGGCCAGCATCATCAGGCCCATGATCGAGGTGCCGCCGACCGTCATGCCGTCCTTGGAGACGGTCACTTCCGCGTCGTAGCCATCCACCGTCTGGACGAATTTGGCCGAAGCGCGGGCGTGCAGGCCGCGCTTGTTGATGATGAGAAGCTCTTTCGAGACGGTCATGGAGGGCAGGGGACCTTACTTGCCGCTGAGGACGCGGCTTGCCACGTTGATATATTTCCGACCGGCTTCGGACGCGTCGATCAGCGCCTTTTCCATGTTGTTTTCGCCACGGATGCCCGCAAGCTTGATCAGCATCGGCAGGTTAACGCCGGCGATCACCTCGATCTTCTCGCCCGACATCACTGAAATCGCGAGATTGGAGGGCGTGCCGCCGAACATGTCGGTAAGGATGATGACGCCGTGGCCCTGATCGGCGGACAGGACCGCTTCCAGGATGTCCTGGCGGCGCTGGTCCATGTCGTCCTCGGGGCCGATGCAGACGGTCTCGATCGCCTTCTGCGGACCGACAACATGCTCCAGCGCGTGACGAAATTCCTCCGCCAGCCTGCCATGGGTGACAAGCACCAGTCCGATCATCAGCAATCGCTCCACTTTCCCAACTCGAAACGGTCGGCCGAATACCGCAATGCAACAATTCCGTCCACCGCTGGGGTGGCCATCTTGTCAATGAAAAGGCCAAGTGCAAGCCCTAATCGGCCGATTTTACGTTTTGACGGGGCTTTTGCGATCAAGGACGAAGCAATTCCGGGTGAATTGCGATCAAAGTTGAAAAGGCGGTGGCACCGGTAAAGAGCGGCAGGCGGGTCAAGGGCAAAAAGCGGGAGGGAAGAACCTCGAGGCGTTCACCCTCCGGTGGCAATCGCTCGGCAAAAGGTGCCTCTGTCAGCCTGATGGCCCGATGCAGCACCGCCGCCTCGATCGTTTCGACGCGGATGATGCCGGCACCGCGCACCTCCGCAAGCCCGGCAATGGATTTCGGCGCACGCGCGATCAGGCGATCGTTTGCAACGGGAACGAGCACCTGGTCGTCGCTGACCAGGGCCGAAAACAGCCCCCTTGCCCGCGCTTCCTCGATGCAGTGAAGCGCAATCGCGCTCTTGCCGCTGCCGGAAGGGCCGGTGAAGAAAAGTCCCGTCGTGCCGATGACGATGGCCGTTCCGTGCACATTGGCGGGATCGCTCATTTTTGCGTGCCGGCGGGAAGGGCAAGGGTGAAGCGTGCGCCGCGAACCGTGCCGGTCGCTTTGTCGATGATGTTTTCCGCCTTCAGCGTGCCGCCATGCGCTTCGGCGATCTGTCGCGAAATGGAGAGGCCGAGGCCGGAATTCTGCCCGAAATCCTCGCTTTCCGGCCGGTCCGTATAAAACCGTTCGAAGATGCGGTCGATATCCTCGGCCTGGATGCCGGGGCCGTTGTCCTCGATCTGGATGATGCAGCGGTCGTTGCGGCCGCGCGACAGCCGCGCAACGATGCGCCCGCCGGGATCCGGCACGAAGGAGCGGGCATTCTCGATGAGGTTGGTGACGATCTGGCCGATGCGCAGCTCGTAGCCGGAGACCTCGAACTTGACCTTGGGATTGTCCTTGCGGTCGACGACGAAGTCGAGGCTGACGGGCTTCTTGCGCGTGTTGACCTGCCGCGAGATGTCGATGAGGTCGGCGAGCAGCTTTTCCAGGTCCACCGTGCGGGCGTCGCTGCGCGCGAGTTCCGCATCGAGCCGCGAAGCATCGGAGATATCGCTGATCAGGCGGTCGAGACGGCGCACGTCATGCTGGATGATATCCATCAGCCGCTTCTTCGAATCGTCCGTGCGCGCCAGCGGCAGGGTTTCGACGGCACTGCGCAGCGAGGTCAGCGGGTTCTTCAGCTCATGGCTGACATCGGCGGCAAAACTCTCGATGGCGTCGATGCGGTCGTAGAGGGCATTCGTCATCTGGCGCAGCGCGATGGACAGATTGCCGATCTCGTCCTGGCGCACCGAGAAGTCAGGGATTTCCTCGCGTTCCTTCGCACCCCGACGCACGCGGATCGCCGCCGCCGCCAGCCGGCGTAGCGGATTGGCGATGGTCGAGGATAAAAGCAGCGACAGCGCGATATTGACGAGGCCGGCGACACCGGCGACGCGCATGATGGCAAGGCGCTCGGCATGCACGATCTTGTCGATATCGCCCGCCTGCGTCGACAGGAGGAGAACGCCGAGCACGGCGCGAAACCGCTGCACCGGCACGGCGACCGAGACGATCAGCTCGCCCTTGTCGTTGACGCGCACGACCGCACCGCGCACGCCCGTCAGCGCATTCATCACTTCCGGATAGATCGAGCCGTCACCGCCGGGCGCTTCCTTGTATTGCGGCAGGTTGCCCGGTTGCAGCATGCGGTTGAACCAGACGGTCAGCCGCTCGGCGATGCTGGTGCTTTCCGGCTCGACGGGCGGCAGGTCGAAACGCAGCACCTGGCCCTGCGTATAGAGATGGCGCGAATCGAGCAGCAGGTTGGCATCGGTATCGTAGATGCGGGCACGCGTGCGGGTCGGCGAGATCAGCCGACGGAGAACCGGGGCGACACGCTCGGGATTGATCGGGAATTCGAGATCCTCGTCGTTCGGCAGCGGCGTGATGCTCTGGCCGGCCTGCAATTCCAGCAGCTTTTCCGGGTCGATGGTGATCGAATTCGTATCGACGGAGGCCGAGGCCGAAATCGCGCCGGCGATGATTTCGCCCTGCGTCAGCAGGCTTTCGACGCGCGCATCGATCAGCCCTTCGCGAAACTGGTTGAGATAGAGAATGCCCGCGACGAGCACGACCAGCGCGACGAGATTGAAGAACAGGATGCGGCGCGTCAGGCTGGAAAAGACGGCATTGCCGAAGATGCGGCGCGCGATGGTGAAGGGATGCGTCCAGCGGCGGCGCAGCGAGCGCGGCGCGGGCTTGCCCTCGACGTCGTCTCCATCCCTGTCCGGCACGGTCTGCAACACCTGATTCTGTTCCTCATGCGGGCGGCATTACGCCACCGACCGCGGCATGCCATCGCTGCCGCGGTTCATGCAAGCGATTTTATGCCTTAAGCCGCTTCGCGGAAACGGTAGCCGACGCCGTAGAGCGTTTCGATCATGTCGAAATCGGTATCGACCATCTTGAACTTCTTGCGCAGCCGCTTGATGTGGCTGTCGATGGTGCGGTCGTCGACATAGACCTGCTC